>NZ_JAJNOF010000014.1:0-121601 GCF_027854495.1 Stenotrophomonas sp. PI_27 | reverse complement strand
GGTTCGAACAGGACGCCGAAGACGCGAAGGCGTGGCTGGTCGAACGCGGCTTGCCGGTGACATAGCGCATCGGTAGTGCCGGCCGCTGGCCGGCAACCTCATGAACCCGTGAGGCATCACCGGGTTGCCGGCCAGCGGCCGGCACTACCCCATCAGCCCTGCCCGGCCAGTGCGCGCAGGGTGATGCCGACGATGTAGGCCAGGTAGGTGCCGGTGGCATAGCCCATCGTACCCAGCAGCACGCCCACCGGTGCCAGCGCCGGATGGAACGCGGCCGCCACCACCGGCGCCGAGGCCGGGCCACCGATGTTCGACTGCGAACCGATGGCGAAATAGAAGAACGGCACCTTCAGCAGCTTGCCCAGGCACCACAGCAGCACGATGTGCACGGCGATCCAGATCAGGCCAAGCAGGAACAGCCACGGGCGATCCAGCAGCGCCAGCAGATCCATCTGCATGCCGATGCAGGCGATCAGGAAATACAGCAGCAACGAACCCAGGCGCGATGCCCCCGCCCCTTCCAGGTTGCGTGCGCGGGTGAAACTCAGGCTCAGGCCCAGCGTGGTCGACAGCACCACCACCCACACGAACGGCGCGTCCAGGCTGAACTGCGAGGCCCAGCTGACGTTGGCCTTGAACCAGGCCGCCAGCGGCGCACCGATCGCATGTGACAGTCCGACGCCACCGAAGGCCACGGCCACGATCAGCATCAGGTCGGTCAGGCTGGGAATGCGCTCATGTTCGGCCTGGAAGCGCGCGATGCGCTCCTTCAGTTCGTCGATGGCCGAGGTATCGGCACCACTGCGTGCGTCGATCTTCGCCGCGCGCCCGGCCAGGAAGATCAGCGCCGCCATCCACACGTAGCCGACACCGACATCGACCACCGCGAACTGGCCGAAGGTGGTCGCATTGACGTCGAACACTTCGCGCATCGCCAGCATGTTGGCGCCGCCACCGATCCAGCTGCCGGCCAGCGCGGCCATGCCGGCCCAGGTGTCGCCGGCCACGGTGTCGGGATGGATCGCGCGCATCACCAGGAACGCCACCACTGCGCCCAGCATGATGCTGGCCGAGGCGCCCAGGTACATCAGCACCAGCTTCGGGCCGAGCCGCAGGATGCCCTTGATGTCCACTGCCAGGGTCAGCAGGATCAGCGCCGCCGGCAACAGGATGTCGCGCGCGATCGGGTTGTAGAGCCGGGTGTTCTGGCCGTCGATCAGGCCCACGGTGTTGTAGATGCCGGGAATCAGGTAGCACAGCAGCAGTGCCGGCACGAAGGTGTAGAAGCGCTTCCACAGGCCCTGCTCGCGCGAGGCGGTCCAGAACACGGCACCGAGCGTGGCGGCGATCAAACCGAAGACGACGATGTCATTCTGGATCAGGGCGTTCGAGGGCATGCAGGCGCTCTGGGTAGTGCCGGCCGCTGGCCGGCAATCTCGTACAGGTGGGAAGCGGCAAGCGGTTGCCGGCCAGCGGCCGGCACTACCAGAAAACAGAAGCGCCGCCCCGGAGGGCGGCGCCGCAACCCTCAGTTGCCGATGTGCTGCTTCAGCCAGGCATTGACGGTGTCATGCCACAGGATGCTGTTGTTCGGCTTCAGCACCCAGTGGTTTTCATCCGGGAAGTACAGGAACTTCGATTCGATGCCCTGGCGCTGGGCGGCGGTGAACGCGGCCAGGCCCTGCTCGACCGGGATGCGGAAGTCCTGCTGGCCGTGGATGACCAGGATCGGCTTCTTCCAGTCCGCCACGTGGTTGACCGGGTTGAACTTCTCGTAGTTCGCGGCCTTCTGGTACGGCGTGCCGCCCTGCTCCCACTCGGTGAACCACAGTTCTTCGGTGGCGTAGCCCATCATGCGCTGGTCGAACACGCCGTCGTGGTTGACCAGGCACTTGAACGGGCTGTTCCAGTTGCCGGCAATCCAGTTGACCATGAAGCCGCCGTAGCTGGCGCCCAGCGCACAGGCCTTGTCACCGTTGAGGAAGGAGTACTTCTTCAGCGCCGCATCCCAGCCCTTCTGCAGGTCTTCCAGCGGGCGGTCGCCCCAGTGCTGGCTGATCGCATCGGTGAACGCCTGGCCGTAGCCGGTGGAGCCGTGGAAGTCGATCATCACCACCGCGTAGCCCTGGCCCGCATAGGTCTGCGGGTTCCAGCGGTAGCTCCAGCCATTGCCGAAGCTGCCCTGCGGGCCGCCATGGATCAGGAACGCGACCGGGTACGACTTGCCTTCCTGGTAGTTGTGCGGCTTGACCACGTAGCCATGCACGGTGTCGTTGTTCCAGCCCTTGAACTCGAACTGTTCGTAGTCGCCGAAGCTGACGTCCTTGAGCACCTCACCGGCGGCCGGGGTCAGCGCGCGCAGTTCGCCGATGGCTTCGCCCGCGGCCGGCAGCAGGCCGACCAGCACCTGGTCGTTGCTCTTCAGGCTGTTGCGGGTGATCGCCACGCTGTTGCCGGCCACGTCGACCGCGGTCACGCTGCCATCACCGATCAGCTTGGTGGCCTTGCCGCTGGCCACGTCGATCTGGAACAGCGGGTGTTCGCCGAGGTCATCGGCGGTGGTGTAGATGCTGGCGCCGTCGGCGGACAGGGTGATGCCACCGGCCGAACGATCCCACTGCGGCGCGATCTCGCGGGTCTTGCCGCTGGCCACGTCCATCGCCATCAGGCCGAAGCGGTCGGCCTCGAAGCCCGGGCGCTTCATCGCACGGTAGAACAGGGTCTTGCCGTCGGCACTGAACACCGGGCCGGCATCCCAGGCCGGGTTGGAAGCGGTCAGGTTGACCGGCGCCTGCTTGCCGGCGGCGTCGAAGCGGTACAGGTCGAAGTTGGTCGACCACGGCTCCTGCTTGCCGGCCACGCGGATGCTGGCCACCACGCTGGCGCCATCCGGCGACCACGCGAAGTCATCATTGCCACCGAACGGCTTGGACGGGGCATCGCCGTCGATGGTCGCGCTCAGCGCGGAAGCGCCCTTGACCGCGCCGGCCTTGGCCGTCGGCAGCGGCGCGACGAACAGGGTGTTGCGGCGGCCGTCGTTCCAGGTGTCCCAGTGGCGCACGAACAGCGAATCGAAGACCTTGCCGCTGGCCTTGGCGCCGGCCACGTCCTTCAGCTTCTTCTCGGTGCAGGCCAGGTCCGAGGCACAGGCCTGGAACACGCCGGCGCTGAACAGCACGCGGTCGTCCTGCGGCGACACGTGGTAGCTGTCCACGTCGACCGGGAAGTCGGTCAGCTGGCGCGGGGTGCCGCCGCCGATCGGCTGTGCATACAACTGCTGGCTGCCGTTCTTGGCGCTGAGGAAATAGACGGTCTGGCCATCGGCCGACAGCGAAGCGGAATTGACGTTCCAGCCGGCCGGGGTGATCTGCTTCGGCGGCGCTGCGTCGCGGGTGCGCAGGTTGCGTGCGAACAGTGCGGTGGAGGCCTTCAGGTTGGCGTCCACGCTGCGCTTGGCGAACACTACGGTGCCGCCGTCAGCGGTCAGCACCGGCGCCGAGACGCGGTCCATGGCCACCATGTCGCGGACGTCCAGGCCGCGGGCAGCGGCGACGCTGGGCAGGGCGGCCAGCAGGCTCAGTGGCAGCAGGGCATGACGCAGTTTCATCGGGGTCTCCGCAGGACGGCAAAAAACCGATGGTAGGCCCGTGCGGCCGGGGCTGCCAAGGCCATCGGTCATGGCCGTGATCGAGCAGCCGCCAGAAAAGGCAAACCCCGCCGAAGCGGGGTCTGCGGTAGTGCCGGCCGCTGGCCGGCATTGCGTTGGCGTTGCCGGCCAGCGGCCGGCACTACCCTTCCCTTACGCCTTGGCGTACTTGCCGGTGCGGTAGATCAGCCAGCCGACCAGGAACAGCACGGCCAGGCCGATCCACTGTGCGCCCGGCAGGTGGAACGGCACGGCCAGCACGTCGGCGCGGCTGCTGACCACGATCGGAATCGCGATGGCGATGCCCATCAGCGCTTCGCCGGTGATCAGGCCAGCGGCGAACAGCACGCCCGGCTTGTGCACGCGGTCGCGGCCTTCTTCGTCATCGGCACGCACCTTGTGGAAGCGCTCGACCAGGTGGGCGATCAGGCCGCCGAGGAAGATCGGCACCATCAGCTCCAGCGGCAGGTAGATGCCGATGGCGGCGGCCAGCACCGGCACGCGGAAGCGGGCGTTGCGCGCCTTCAGCCAGCTGTCGAAGGCGATGATGGCGGCACCGACCACGGCACCGATGCCGATGAACGTCCACGGCAGTTCACCACCGAACAGGCCCTTGGCCACCGAGGCCATCAGGTTGGCCTGCGGCGCAGCCAGCGCGTTGGGGTGCAGCTCGGACTTCACGCCGATGCCGTAGGCGGTGGCCAGCAGGTTCAGCACCGGGGCCATGATCAGCGCGCACGAGAACGCGCCGATGCCCAGCATCAGCTGCTGCTTCCACGGGGTGGCACCGACGATGTAGCCGGCCTTGAGGTCCTGCAGATTGTCACCACCGACGGCGGCGGCACAGCACACCACCGCGCCGATCATGATCGCGGCCACCGCACCCAGCGGCGCGCCGCCGGCACCGACCGGCTTGAGGCCATCGGCGCCCAGCAGCACCACCAGCACGGCCGAAGCGAACAGGATGGTGGAGATGGTGATGCCCGAAACCGGGTTGTTGGACGAGCCGATCAGGCCGGCCAGGTAGGCCGAGACCGAAACGAACAGGAAGCCGGCGACGATCATGATGAGGGTCATCGGGATCGACACGTGCCACTGGCCGACGATGGCCTGGTACAGGGCCAGCAGCGGCAGCACGAACACCACCAGGGCGACCAGCATCCACTTCATCGGCAGGTCGCGCTCGGTGTGCGCCAGCACCGGGCCACCGCTCTTGCGGGCGGCGGCAAAGCCGCTCTTGACGCCGTTGAGCAGCGACTTGCGCAGCGAGATCAGGGTCCAGATGCCACCGATCAGCATCGCGCCGACACCCAGGTAGCGCATCTTCGCGCCCCAGATGGCGAACGCGGCCTCGGTGGACGAGGCGGTGGCGACCGACGCGGCCAGTGCCGGATCGGTGTTCATGAAGAACGCCTGGTAGATCGGAATGGCGATGTGCCAGGTCAGGATCGAGCCGGACACCACCACGATGCCGACGTTGAGGCCGACGATGTAGCCCACGCCCAGCAGTGCCGGCGACAGGTTGGTGCCGATGAAGGCGGTGACCTTGGAGCTGCCGACGTAGGCCGAGGTGGCCCAGGCATCGGGAATCAGGCGCATGCCGCTTTCCGCGGCCAGCTTGACGAAGGCACCGATCACCGCCGACAGGCCGAGGATCTTCAGGCCCGGGCCCGGGTTCTCACCGGCCTTGAGCACTTCGGCTGCCGCCTTGCCTTCCGGGAACGGCAGCGGGTCTTCGACGATCATCGAACGGCGCAGCGGCACCGAGAACAGCACGCCCAGCAGGCCGCCGAGGCCGGCGATGCCCAGCACCCACCAGTACTTGAAGTCCGGCCAGTAGCCCATGATCACCAGCGCCGGGATGGTGAAGATCACACCGGCGGCGATCGACGAACCGGCCGAGGCGCCGGTCTGCACGATGTTGTTCTCGAGGATGGAGCCACCGCCCAGCAGGCGCAGCACGCCCATGGAAATCACCGCGGCGGGAATGGCGGTGGCGATGGTCAGGCCTGCGAACAGACCGAGGTAGGCGTTTGCGGCCGACAGCACCACCGCCAGCACGATGGCCAGGGCCACTGCGCGGAAGGTGAGCTGCTTGGGCGCAGCGTCGTGGTTCATGGAAGCCCCTGCTGGCAAAAAATCCCTGCCACGCTAGCGTTCAGGGCAGACCAAGTCCAGCGTGCCAAAGGATGGGGCGGCCGCCGCAGCGCAACGGCGCGGTGCATGGCCCCGGAATCGGCAGACCCGGCAAAGTCCGGCTGGGATCGCCGCAATTGATATGTTATATCTTAATGCTGTCCTGTCGTTGCCGCATCGCATGCCCCCTTCCTCCCCTTCCCGCCTGGCCTCCATCGACCAGCTGCGCGGCACCGTCATGTTGTTGATGCTGCTCGACCATGTGCGCGAGACCTTCTTCCTGCAGCACCAGGTGAGCGACCCGATGGACGCAGCCACGGTCTCCCCTGCGCTGTTCGCCTGCCGCCTGCTGGCCCACCTGTGCGCCCCCGTGTTCGTGCTGCTGACCGGGCTGTCGGCCTGGCTGTACGGCCAGCGCCAGGCGGATCCGCGCGGGGCCACGGCCGCGTTCCTGCTCAAGCGCGGGCTGTTCCTGGTGGTGCTGGAACTGACCCTGGTGAATTTCGCCTGGACCTTCCAGCTGCCGCCGCAAACGCTGTACCTGCAGGTGATCTGGGCCATCGGGCTGAGCATGATCGCGCTGGCCGGCCTGCTGTGGCTGCCCCGCCCCGTCCTGCTGGCGGTCGCGGTCGCGGTGGTGGCCGGGCACAACCTGCTGGATGGTGTGGGGGTGCAGGGCAACGGCCTGCTGGCGGTGGTGTGGAAGGTGCTGCACCAGCGTGACTGGATCGAGGCCGGCACGCTGCGCCTGCGCACCTCCTATCCGCTGCTGCCCTGGATCGGGGTGATTGCGCTGGGCTACCTGATGGGACCGTGGTTCGGCCGCGAGCGCGCGCCGGAGCAGCGCCAGCGCTGGCTGCTGTGGGCGGGCGTCGGCGCGCTGGCCCTGTTCGCGCTGCTGCGCTTCGCCAACGACTACGGCGATGCGCCCTGGCAGTACCAGGCCACCACGCTGCGTACCTGGCTGAGCATCTTCAACGTCACCAAGTACCCGCCGTCCTTGCAGTTCCTGCTGCTGACCCTGGGGGTGGGACTGTTGCTGCTGCGGCTGTACGAATGGCCGCCGCTGGCGCGGGCACTGCAGCCGCTGGCCGATATCGGCGCCGCGCCGATGTTCTTCTACCTGCTGCACCTGTACGTGTTGAAGGGGCTGTACCTGGCCGCGTTGGCCGCGTGGGGCCCGACCCAGGGCACGCTGTATGCGCTGGATTCGGTCAGCGGCCTGCTGCTGGTGGCCTGTGCCCTGGCCGTGGGGCTGTACCCGCCGACGCGGGCGTTTGCGCGGTTCAAAGCGCGAAGGCGCGATCTGCCATGGTTGCGATACCTGTGAGCGGCGGCCGCCGGGGGAGCGCCATCCCTGCATGGCGTGGATCCACCGGCGGCTGCCTGCCCAGGCGCAGAGGCCTATAATCGCGCCCTTTCCGCTGTCCCCACCGTCGATGACCGTTGCCGCCTCCGCTTCCGACGACTTCCTGGGTCATCCCAAGGGCGTCTACGTCTGTTTCTTCACCGAGATGTGGGAGCGCTTCTCCTTCTACGGCATGAAGGCGCTGCTGCTGCTGTACCTGACCAAGTACCACCTGTTCGGCGACAAGGCCGGCCTGGACCTGCTCGGTGCCTACGGTGGCCTGGTGTACTGCATCCCGGTGTTCGGCGGCATGCTAGCCGACCGCTGGCTGGGCATGCGCCGGGCGGTGCTGTTCGGCGGCATCCTGCTGGTGCTCGGCCACCTCGGCATGGCCTTCGAAGGCCATGCGGCGTACCGGGTGAACGGCGAAGTGGTGCGCGACACCTCGGCGTTGGCGGTGACCTACCTGTCGCTGGCGCTGATCATCATGGGCGTCGGCTTCCTGAAGCCGAACATCTCCACCATCGTCGGCAAGCTGTACGCCAAGGACGACCCGCGCCGTGATTCGGGCTTCTCGCTGTTCTACGCCGGCATCAACCTGGGCGCGCTGTTCTCTTCGCTGGTGTGCGGCTTCCTCGGTGAGGCTTACGGCTGGAAGTACGGTTTCGGTGCGGCCGGTATCGGCATGCTGGCCGGCCTGGCGATGTTCCTGTGGGGCCAGAAGTACCTGCAGGGCCATGCCGAACCACCGCAACCGGCGGCGCTGAAGCAGAAGGTGCTGGGCCTGCCACGCGAATGGCTCATCTACCTGTGCGCGGTGCTTGGTGTGCTGCCGGTGGCGTGGCTGATGTGGGCTGCCGGCAACGGCGCGTTCGCGCTGGGCGGTGAAATCAGCCTGGCGCTGATGCTGATGGTGGTGGTGCTGGGCGGCGTGCTGGTCTGGTTCGCCTGGTTCACCGGCACGAAATGCACGCCGGTGCAGCGCCAGCAGATGATCGCGCTGATGGTGCTGATCTTCCTGGCGCTGGTGTTCTTCACGATGTACGAGCAGTCCTACGGCTCGTGGGTGACCTTCACCGACCGCCTGCTGACCAAGGACATCGTGCCCGCGCTGGTGATCACCGGCGGCACGCCGCTGCCGTGGTCGATCCTCTCGCTGCTGCTGGCACCGCTGGGCTTCGTGGTCAGCGCGCGCCTGTCGGAACGGCGCCCGGGTTCGGCCGCACCGCGCGCGTTCTTTGCCGCCATTGTCGTGCTGATGCTGGTGCTGCTGGTGCGCGACTGCCTGGTGATTCCGCAGACCGCCGGTTCGCTCACCTATCTCGGTGGCCTGTTCCTGGTGCTGCTGGCACCGGCCTTCGCCGCGCTGTGGACCTGGATGGACCGCCGCGGCTGGGAACCGGGCAAGCCGGTCAAGTCGGCCTGGGGCCTGGTGATTGCCGCGCTGTCGTTCGTGCCGCTGGCGCTGGCTGCTCAGCAGGTCGGCGCGACCGGCGAGATGGCCAGCGTGTGGTGGCTGGTGCTGGCCTACTTCCTGCTGGCCAGCGGCGAGATGTGCCTGTCGCCGGTCGGCCTGTCGGCAGTGACCCAGCTGGCCGTGCCGCGGGTGATGAGCCTGATGATGGGCACCTGGTTCCTGGCTACCGCGTTCTCGGAAACGCTGGCGGCCCTGTTCGGCAAGCTGGCCGCGATCGAGGTGCCGGAAGGTGAATCGCTGGACATGGTGGCTGCCGCAGGCGCCTATGCGCACCTGTTCTGGCTGCTGATGTGGATCGGCCTGGGCTGCGCGCTGGCCGCCTTCCTCGCCGCGCCGCTGCTGAAGAAGATGATGCACGGGGTGAAGTAACCCGCGCACATGTGGAAAACCAGGGCGGCGGAACGATCATCCGCCGCCCTGTCAGCTCAGGGCGCCTTGTCCTTGCCGGCCGCGGGCGCGGTCGTCGCGGTCTTGCCCCCCAGGCTGCGCGCCAGGAACGCCAGCAGCTTGTCGTAGTACTCGCTGCGATGCGCCTCGGTGTAGAAGCCGTGGCCTTCGGTCTTGTAGTAGAGGCTTTCCACCGGCGTGCCGGCGCGCTTGAGCGCTGCTTCCATGCGCTCGGTATGCTGGATCGGCGCGCGCTTGTCTTCGCCACCGGCGGCCAGGAACACCGGCACCTTGATCCGTTCGGCCAGGTTCACCGGGGACACCGCGCCCAGCTTGGCCGGATCACCCAGCCATTCGCGCAGGTAGGTCACGCCTGAGCCGCGGTCCTGGATGTCGCCGCGGGTGTACATCATCGGCAGATCGTAGACACCCACATAGCCGGCCGCGCACCGGTACAACCCGGGCTCGCGCGCGGCCCCCATCATCGCCGAGTAGGCCCCGTAGCTGGCGCCGTAGATACAGATGCGACGGCCGTCGGCGATGCCTTCGCTGATCGCCCAGCGGGTGGCATCGGTGACATCATCCTGCATCGCCGCGCCCCACTGCTGCGCACCGGCCTGGGTGTGGGCCCGGCCGTAGTTGCCCGACCCGCGGAAATTGACCTGCAGCACGGCATAACCGGCGGCGGCCAGCATCTGGGTTTCGCGGTCGTACTGGCCGGAATCGAAGATGTCGAACGGGCCACCATGCGGCATCACCACCATCGGCAGGTTGCGGCCGTTGCTGCCGGCCGGCAGGGTCAGGAACCCGTGCAGTGGCAGACCGTCGCGGGCCTTCAATGCAATCGGCTTCACGCTGGCGCTGCGCTCGACGTCGATCCAGTCGCTGCGGCTGATCAGATGGTCGGCCTTGCGCGCCACGGTGTCGTACACGTAGAAATCGCCCGGGTTCGAGCCCGACCACGTTTCCACCAGCACGACGCGGCCGTCGCGGGTGCTGGAGGTGATGTAGACGGCGCCCCCGAGGGCGGCTTCCAGGCTGCGATACAGGCGTGCCTCCGGCGACTTCTCGTCGAAGAACCGGGTACGTGGCGTATCGCCCAGGTAGAGCGCGCCGACCGGCACATGGGTGCCAGGGCGATGGATGATGCGGTACGGATTGACCACCTCGTCGCGCAGCAGCGTGGCGCGCTCGCCGGTCTGCGGGTTCCAGCTGACGATCGCATCCGGGCCCTGGGTCTGCTCGACGTTGAGGTAGGCCACGCTGTCATCGGCCGAGAAGCCGAGGGCGGTTTCGATGCGCTTGCTGACGGCCTCGTCGTTGATCAGCTTCCAGGTGTCGCCGCTGCGTTCGCGGAAATACAGCTTGTTGACGTTGTCGCTGCCCGAGCCGTGCACGAAGCGCACTTCGCCGGCGCCATCGGTGGTGAATTCGCCGCGCCGTACCGGCGAAGACGCCACCCGCGAGCGACGCCCCGTGGTCACATCCATGCGGTCGACGCGGGTGAACGGATCCTCGGCCAGCGGCCATACGGTCACCAGCACGTTGCGCTCATCGCCCGGCAGGTCGTCGGCCAGGAAGGCGGCCACCGCTTCGACCTTCTTCGGCTGGATGCGGGTTCCCGGGCCGTTGCTCTCCACGCGGTAGCCGACCAGCAGTTCGCCGCGATTGCCGTTGGCATCGATGGCGTAGAGTTCGCCGGTGGGATTGGGCTGGTCGAGCGAGCCCCACTTCTGGGCCAGGCCGATCAGAAGGCGCTCGTTGCTGACCCAGTCGAATTCCTGCGCGTGGTTGCGGCTGGGTGGCCGGAAACTGCCGACCATCTGCTTGTCCTTCAACCGCAGCACGGCGATCGCGGTGGCGTCCTCCATCGGCACCGTCGCCGCCACGTACTCGCCCCCCGGCGAAATCTTGATATCGGTGAAGCTCTCCCGGCGCAGATACTGCGTCAGGTCCACCGCCCCCACGCTGCCTGCGGCAACGCCCCCGATGACGGCCAGTGCGGCCGCCAGAATCGTCTTGTGCATCCTTCCCCTGCTCCTGTGGACACCTTGTCCTGGTGGCCGATTCTAGGCAGGGCCATGGGTTTCCCGCCAGAGCCGGAAAAGACGACGGCACCGTTGCCGGTGCCGTCGTTGCCACTACCTTGGAGAGAGAGTCAGGACGTGGGTTCGGGGGGCGTGCGCCGGGTCAGTGGACCCCGCGCACCGCCAACATGAGGGCCAGGATGCTGAGGATCACCGCGATGGTGCCGTCGAGCACGCGCCAGGTGCTGGGCTTGGTGAACAGCGGCGCCAGCAGGCGCGCGCCGAGGCCCTGCGCGGTCAGCCACAGGCAGCTGGCGGTGACCACGCCGGCGGCGAAGGCCATGCGGGCGTTGCCGAAGTTCTCGGCGATCGAGCCGATCACCATCATGTCCAGCCAGAAGTGCGGATTGATCAGCGAGAAGCCGACCGCGGCGATCAGCACCGCACGGCGGCTGCCGTCGTCGCTGTCGGCGTCGCCCATGCCACCGCCACCGGCGATCGCACGGCGTGCCGACTTCATCGCGTACCAGGCCAGGAAGGCCACGCCGGTCCACAGCACGGCGCTGGTCAGCCACGGCAGCGCCGAGGTGAGCGTGCGCAGGCCGGCGACGCTGGCGAAGATGAAGATGGCATCGATGGCCGCGCAGGTGGCGACCACCGGCACGATGTGCTTGCGCAGGATGCCCTGGCGCAGAATGAAGGCGCTCTGGGCGCCGACCACGGCGAACAGGCCGATGCCGGTAGCTGCACCAGAGAACCAGGCACCGAGGCCGGTGCTGGCGGAGATGACCGAGAACATGGGATTCACTGCCTTGTATTGCTTGGGGGGACGGTGCCTCGCGAAGGCGGACAGCACCGGAACGGGCGCCATTGTCGCGCCGCAACATGAAAAAGACGAGCTAAACTTCCTAAACCAACATTAGCGGAGCTTAATTCGATGCGCATCGATCATGCCCAGCTGCGTGCCCTCGCCGCGGTCATCCGCGAAGGCAGCTTCGACCGCGCCGCGCAGTCGCTGAATGTCACGCCTTCGGCCATCTCGCAGCGGGTCAAGGCGCTGGAGGACCGGATCGGCCGCCTGCTGGTCAAGCGTGGCACCCCGGCCACCGCGACCGCCGAGGGCCAGTTGCTGGTGCAGCTGGCCGAGCAGACCGCCCTGCTGGAACACGATGCGCTGCACCGCATGGGCCTGGCCGATGAGGACCTGCCCCAGGCCAGCATCCCGGTGGCGGTGAACCACGACAGCCTGGAAACCTGGTTTCCGCAGGCCGCCTACCAGTTCGCGCAGACCACCGGCACCACCCTGGACCTGCGTGTGGAAGACCAGGACCACACGGTGGAGCTGCTGCGCCAGGGCACGGTGCTGGGCGCGGTGACCACGCTGGACGAGCCGGTGCAGGGCTGCCAGATCCATGCGCTGGGCAGCATCCGCTATGCAGCGACCTGCACCCCCGAATTCCGCGAACGCCACTTCGCCAAGGGCGTGACCGCGCAGGCGCTGGCACAGGCGCCGGTACTGGTGTTCAACCGCAAGGACGAAATGCAGTCGCGCTTCGCCCGGCGCATGGCCGGCGACGACCTGCCCAGCACCGCACCGACGTGGTGGATTCCGTCCACGCGCGCCTTCGTGCAGGCCAACCTGGGCGGCATGGGCTGGACGATGAATCCATTGCCGCTGGTCAAGCGGCACCTGGACGCCGGGCGACTGGTCTACGTGCGCCAGCGCGCGTGGGAAGACGTGCCGCTGTACTGGCAGCACTGGAAGGGCGACGTGCAGACCATGGCGCTGCTGACCCGCGCCGTGCTGGATGCCTCCTCGGCACTGATCCGGCGCAAGCGCTGACGCACAGCGCAAAAAGGGGACGGAGGGGATTAAGTCGCTTTAGGCCGATACGACATCCAAGGCAAATGCGACTTAATCCCCTCCGTCCCCTTTTTCCACACAGGGTCCATGGGTGATGCGGATACTGATCGGCCGATCATCGAACGGGTCTGACTCGGGCGCTGCCTGGCCTTGCCCGACGCTGCCTGCGACGGGGCCGCGAAAGGTCGGATGCTGCGTTGCATCAAAAACGGACCGGTTCCGGTTAGAATCACCGCTGGATGCTGCAAGGCGTTGTTTCTTCACGCCCTTTCCCTGCCCCACGCGCATCCTGACCCCTTCCCCTCCGCCAACGATCCCGCCCCCATGAAGAAATTTGGCAAGGCTCTTCTCGCCCTGCTCGTGCTGCTGTTGCTGGCCGCCGCGCTGTTCCTGTACTGGCCGCTGACCCAGCGCTCGGTGCCCGCCGCCAGCAACGACAAGCCCGTCGATGTTGTGCTGGTCGGCGCCGGCATCATGAGCATCACCCTGGCCACCTACCTGCAGGAACTGCAGCCGGACTGGAACATCCAGGTCTACGAACGCCTCGACGGCGTCGCCGGTGAAAGCTCCGATGGCTGGAACAACGCCGGCACCGGCCACTCGGCGTTCGCCGAACTGAACTACACCCCGGAACTGCCCGACGGCAGCATCGAGACCAAGCGCGCGGTCGGCATCGCCGAATCGTTCGAGGTCTCGCGCCAGTTCTGGTCGCACCAGGTCAAGCAGGGGCGGCTGAGCCAGCCCAGCGACTTCATCAACCCGACCCCGCACATGAGCTTCGTCTGGGGTGATGACAACATCGCCTACCTGCACAAGCGCCAGCAGGCGCTGGTGAAGAACCCGCTGTTCTACGGCATGCAGTACTCCGAAGATCCGGCGCAGATCAGGCAGTGGGCCCCGCTGCTGATGGAAGGCCGCGATCCGAAGCAGAAGGTTGCCGCAACCTGGATGCCGCTGGGCACCGACGTCAACTTCGGTGTGATCACCCGCCAGCTGACCAGCGGCCTGCAGCGCAGCCCGAACTTCAGCCTGCACCTGAACCATGAAGTGACCGCGCTGCGGCAGAACGCCGACAAGAGCTGGAACGTGACGGTGAAGGACCTCAAGGCCGGCACCGAGTCCACCACCCACGCCCGCTTCGTGTTCATCGGTGCCGGTGGCGCCGCGCTGAAGCTGCTGCAGATGTCCGGCATTCCGGAGTCGAAGGACTACGCCGGCTTCCCGGTCGGTGGCCAGTTCCTTGCCTTCCAGGGCCAGGACGTGACCTCGCGCCATGGCGTGAAGGCCTACGGCATGGCCGAGACCGGTTCACCGCCGATGTCGGTGCCGCACCTGGATGCACGCAAGCTGGACGGCAAGCCGGTGGTCCTGTTCGGGCCGTTCGCGCTGTACAGCACCAAGTTCCTCAAGCATGGCTCGTGGTGGGACCTGTACTCGTCGGTGAACCACAACAACGTCGGCCCGATGCTGGAAGTGGGCAAGGACAACCTGGACCTGGTGCAGTACCTGATGGGCCAGGCGCGGTTGAACGATGCCGACCGCCAGGCCGAGCTGGTCAAGTACTTCCCCAATGCCAAGCCGGGCGACTGGAAGCTGGTCACCGCCGGCCAGCGCGTGCAGATCATCAAGCGCGATCCGCTGAAGGGCCCGGTGCTGCAGTTCGGTACCGAGATCGTGACCGACAAGGACCACACCCTTGCGGCCCTGCTCGGTGCCTCGCCGGGTGCGTCGACCTCGCCGCCGATCATGCTGGACCTGATGGCCAAGGCCTTCCCGGAGCAGATGAAGGCCGGCTGGGAAACCCGCCTGCGCGAGATCGTGCCGTCGTACGGGCGCAAGCTCAACGACAGCGCCGCGCTGGTGAACGAGATCCGTACCCTGACCAGCCAGACCCTGCACCTGCCGTACCTGGAGGTGCCGGTGGATGCGAACGCCGCATCGCCCAGCCCGGCCGCCGCGGCACCGCCAGTGGCCCCGGCGCCGGCCAAGGAAAAGCGCAACGCCAACGAGGAACTGCAGGCGCTGTAAGCCGGCGCGTTCCCCGTGATGCAGGCAGGCGGCCACCTTCGGGTGGCCGTTTGCGTTTGTGCGGCAACGGGATCCGACCCCGCCAGCGGCGCTGAGCGTGGCAGCGCCCCGGAATGAAGCGAATTGTAATGTTGTTGGGAATTATTTACATTTGCATCCTGCGCGGTAACCGCGCGTCTCCCGGATGAACCTGACCGTGCCCGAAGCCGCCGCCCCGGGTGCTGGACGACTGTTGCCGCCCTTCCCCGCCTCAATGCTTCGAGCCCATCATGTCCCTGACCTTCCGTAACCGCCTGCCCCGCCGTGCGCTGCTGCCGGCCGCTTTGCTTGCGTCACTGGCCCTGCTGGCCACGCCCAGTGCGTTCGCCGCCGCCGACGGCACGGCCGACGCCAAGACCCTGGACCGGGTCAGCGTGCGTGCCGAGCAGTCCGCTCCGCCTGCCAGCACCACGCGCCTGCCGATCACCCTGCAGGAAACCCCGCAGTCGGCCACCGCGATCAGCCTGCAGCGCCTGCAGGACGAATCGCTGTTCAGCATCAACGACGTGATGCGCAACGTGACCGGCGTCAGCGTGTCCTTCTATGACACCCAGCGCCCGCTGTACTACGCACGCGGCTTTGCCATCACCGACTTCCAGGTCGACGGCATCCCCACCTACAGCGGCTCGACCAACCAGGAATACGACACCGCCTTCTACGACCGCATCGAAGTGATCCGCGGTGCCAACGGCCTGCTCAGCGGCGCCGGCGTGCCGTCGGCCACGGTCAACCTGCTGCGCAAGCGCCCCGGCAAGGAATTCGACGCATCGTTCTCGGTCAGTGCCGGCAGTTGGGACTACCGCCGCATGGAAGCCGACGTGACCGCACCACTGACCGATGACGGCCGCTTCCGCAGCCGCGTGGTCGCCGCCTATACCGATCGCGGGCTGTACTACGACCGCTACGACGAGAACAAGATGGCCGGCATGGCGGTGCTGGAAGGCGATGTCACCGACAGCACCACGGTCACCCTTGGCTACCAGACCCAGGACAACAACCCGACCGGCTCGACCTGGGGCACGGTGCCGTTCTTCGACAACCAGGGCAACTTCGCGCACCTGCCGCGCTCGACCAACCTGTCGCCGAAGTGGAGCTACTGGAAGCGCGAGAGCAACACCGCCTTCGCCAACCTGGAACAGCGCTTCGGCGACAACTGGCTGTTGAAGGTCAACACCGCCTACACCCGCGGCAACGTGCAGAACGTGCGCCTGTACGGCACCGGCAACCCGGACCCGGTGACCGGCGCGGGCATTTACCTGCGCGCGGCCGCCGGCGATTCCAAGGACACCCGCCGCAATGTCGATGCCTACCTGACCGGCAGCTTCCCGCTGTTCGGCCGCGACCACGACCTCACGGTCGGCGCGCAATGGTCGGACCTGGAAGGCACCACGAACACCGTGGCGCTGAACTTCCCGACCGACTGGGCCCGCTGCGGCAGCGAACGCTGCTACTACATTCCCAACGTGCACAGCTGGAACGGCGACATCTCCGAGGTGACCTACACCCGTACCGGCGCACGCCGCGTGGCCAAGACCACGCAGAGCGGCGTCTATCTGGCCACCCGCCTGCACCTGGCCGATCCGCTGTCGCTGATTGCCGGTGCGCGCCTGAGCCGATGGGAAACCCTCAGCCGGTCCTACAACGCGGCGGGTGCCTACACCGGCACCAGTGGTGCCTACAAGGTGAGCGATGAGGTCACCCCTTACGTGGGCCTGGTCTATGAGATCACCCCGAACGTCTCGGCCTATGCCAGCTACACCGAGATCTTCAATCCGCAGAACTACAAGGACCGCAACGAGAACCTGCTGGCGCCGGTGCAGGGTTCGAACCTGGAAGCGGGCATCAAGACGCAGTGGTTCGAGGGCCGCCTGACCGCCAATGCGGCGGTGTTCGAAGCCAAGCAGGACAACTACGCGGTGCGTGACATGGGGGTGCCGGAAGGCACGCTGAGCGACGGCAGCTCGGCCTACATCGGCGTCAACGGCACCAAGGCGCGCGGCTGGGAGATGGACGTCAACGGCGAGATCCTGCCGGGCTGGACGGTCAATGCCGGCTACACCCACGTCAAGGTGACCCGCGCGGCCACCGACCTGCTGTACGCCAATCCGCCCAAGGACCTGCTGCAGTTCAACACCCAGCTGCAGCTGCGCGGCGCGCTCGAGCGCCTGAGCGTCGGCGGTGGCCTGCAGTGGCAGAGCAGAGTGCAGGGCTACAACATCGCCTACCCGCTCGGCGGCACGGTAACGGTGAACCAGCCGGCGTACACCCTGGTGCAGTTCAACGCCAACTACCGCATCAGCGACAACTGGACCGCGACGCTGAGCGTGCGCAACGCGCTGGACAAGACCTACTGGGCCAACCTGGACTACAACAACTACGGCGAGCCGCGCTTCGTGTCGGCCAGCCTGCGCTGGAAGTTCTGAGCGACTGGAAAGGGCCGCGCCGGCCGCTGGCCGGCTCCCCGTCCTCCTGCATCGCGTGGAGCCGGCCAGCGGCCGGCACTACCCGGATCCCTGAATGGGCCCGCCTCGCGCGGGCCCTTCCTTTTGCTGCACTGCAGGTTGCGCCCGCCCTCATAATTATGGCGTAATTATTTCACCACCCATCGGAAGCCGGTCGATGAACCCGAGCTGGGATACGTTGGAATGCAGTCGCCAGACGCGCCTGGAACGGGCCGCGCCATGGGCCCGGGGACGCAGCGTTGCCGCCGGTGACATCGGCGACCTGCTGCATGCGCTGCTGGAGCCCGGCGACAAGGTCTGCCTGGAAGGCAACAACCAGAAGCAGGCCGATTTCCTCGCCCAAGCGCTGGCCGACCTCGACCCGGCGCGGGTCCATGACCTGCACATGGTGCAGTCGGTGCTGTCCCTGCCCTCGCACCTGGATGTATTCGAGCGTGGCATCGCCTCGAAACTGGACTTCTCGTTCTCCGGCCCGCAGTCCGTGCGGCTGGCCAACCTGGTGGCCGAGGGGCGCATCCAGATCGGCGCCATCCACACCTACCTGGAGCTGTTCGGCCGCTACTTCATCGACCTGACCCCGCGCGTAGCGCTGGTCGCAGCACAGGCCGCAGATCGCCACGGCAACCTGTACACCGGGCCGAATACCGAAGACACCCCGGTGATCGTCGAGGCCACGGCGTTTGGTGGCGGCATCGTCATTGCCCAGGTCAACGAGATCGTCGACACCCTCCCCCGCGTCGATATCCCCGCCGACTGGGTCAACTTCGTGGTGCAGGCGCCGCGTCCCAACCACATCGAACCGCTGTTCACCCGCGACCCGGCGCAGATCTCCGAGATCCAGGTGTTGATGGCAATGATGGCGATCAAAGGCATCTACGCCGAGTACGGCGTCAACCGCCTCAACCATGGCATCGGCTTCGACACGACCGCCATCGAACTGCTGCTGCCCACCTACGCCGAATCACTCGGGCTGAAGGGAAAGATCTGCCAGCACTGGGCGCTCAATCCACATCCGGCGCTGATTCCGGCGATCGAATCGGGCTTCGTGAAGTCGGTGCATTCCTTTGGTTCCGAACTGGGCATGGAGAAGTACATCGCCGCACGCAGCGATGTGTTCTTCACCGGTGCCGATGGCTCGATGCGCTCCAACCGCGCGTTCTCGCAGACCGCCGGCCTGTATGCCTGTGACATGTTCATCGGCTCGACGTTGCAGGTCGACCTGCAGGGCAACAGCTCCACCGCCACCCGCGACCGCATCGCCGGGTTTGGCGGCGCGCCGAACATGGGCTCGGATGCACGTGGTCGCCGCCATGCCAGCGACGCCTGGATCAAGGCCGGCCAGCAGGCCGCGCGCCCGGGCGAGATGCCGCGCGGGCGCAAGCTGGTGGTGCAGATGGTGGAGACCTTCCGCG
This sequence comes from Stenotrophomonas sp. PI_27, assembly GCF_027854495.1. NCBI lineage: Bacteria > Pseudomonadati > Pseudomonadota > Gammaproteobacteria > Lysobacterales > Lysobacteraceae > Stenotrophomonas > Stenotrophomonas sp. PI_27. The sequence continues at coordinate 102,775 of NZ_JAJNOF010000014.1, read as the reverse complement.
AGCACATGGCACCGGCCTTCGTCGAACAGCTCGATGCCTGGGAACTGGCCGAGCGCGCGCAGATGCCGCTGCCGCCCGTGATGATCTATGGCGACGACGTCAGCCATGTGCTGACCGAGGAAGGCATCGCCAACCTGCTGCTGTGCCGCACCCCGGAAGAACGCGAACAGGCGATCCGGGGCGTGGCCGGCTACACCGCAGTGGGCATGGGCCGCGACCGCGCGATGGTGGAGAACCTGCGCGACCGCGGCGTGATCCGTCGTCCCGACGACCTCGGTATCTCGGTGCGCGATGCCAGCCGTGACCTGCTGGCGGCGCGGTCGGTGAAGGACCTGGTGCGGTGGTCCGGCGGCCTGTACGACCCGCCCAAGCGCTTCCGCAACTGGTAAGGGGCTGAGCATGGAAACCCTCGACTATCGATTCGACGGCCGCACCCGCGTGCAGTTCCCGCACGATGCGGTGCTGGTGGGCGTGCTGGCTTCGGGCAACCTGGAGATCCTGCTGGAGCCTGTGGCACAGGAGGGTGCGATGACCGTGCGCATCATCACCGCTGCGCAGGGCTTCGGCAGCATCTGGCAGGCCGTGATCACCGACTTCGCGCAACGCCATCCGCTGCGCGACGTGCGCGTGTCGATCAATGACGCCGGTGCCACCCCGGCGGTGGTCAGCCTGCGCCTGGACCAGGCCGTGGAAACCCTGCTGGCCGGAGGCAAGCCATGAGCCACGTACAACGCCACAGCTATTACGAAGCCGATGCACGCGAACGCATTGCCGGGCTAGTCGACGCGGGTTCGTTCCGCGAGTTCCTCGGCCCGGCACGGCGGATGACGAGTCCGCACCTGGCCCAACTCGACCAGCCCGCGGCGTTCGACGACGGCATCGTGGTCGGCGAAGCCACGCTGCGGGGCAAGCGCGTGCTGCTGGCCGCACAGCAGGGTGCATTCATGGGCGGCGGCGTGGGCGAGGTGCACGGCGCCAAGCTGACCGGGCTGCTGCGCCGCGCCGCCGACACCCGGCCTGACGGCGTGCTGCTGCTGCTGGATACCGGCGGCGTGCGCCTGCACGAAGCCAATGCCGGGCTGATCGCCATTTCCGAAATCATGCGCGCCACCCTGGGTGCACGCGCTGCCGGCGTGCCGGTGATCGCGCTGATCGGCAGCGGCAACGGCGCCTTCGGCGGCATGGGCATCGTCGCCCGCTGCTGCACCACGGTCATCATGTCCGAAGAGGGGCGCCTGTCGCTGTCCGGCCCGGAAGTGATCGAGACCGTACGCGGCGTGGAAGAGTTCGACTCACGCGATCGCGCGCTGGTCTGGCGCGTGACCGGTGGCAAGCACCGGTACCTGATCGACCAGGCGCAGGTGCTGGTGCCCGACACCATCGCAGCGTTCGCGCAGGCCGCAGCCAATGCGCTGCAGCCCGACACCAGCAGCAACGATACCGACACGGCGCTGAGCGCCCTGCAGGCCCGCCACGCCGCGTTGAAGGCACGCGTGCAGGCCTGGGGCGATTGCCGCGACGGTCTGGAGATCTGGGCCCGCCAGGGCATCGCCGAACCCGAGCGGCTGCCAGTGCTGGACACCGATGCCTTCCTCGCCGCCACCGATGGCCGGAGCCTGCCATGACTGCACCGCTGCAGACCCTGTTCGATGCGCTGTTCCCTCGTGGGCACGCCATTGCGGTGGACGATTCGGTACTGACCGGCAGCGCAGCCACCGACGATGGCGAGGTGACCGTGATCGGCACCACCGACCGCATCGAGGTCGGCGTCGACCATGCGCTCATCCTGGCCGAAGCCGTGCTAGCCAGCACCGCCGCGCACCCGCAGCGGCCGATCGTGATGTTGGCCGATACCGCCGGCCAGCGCCTGGCGCGACGCGATGAGCTGCTGGGCATCAATGGCTACTTTGCACATCTCGCGCAGACGCTCGACCTGGCACGCCGGCGTGGCGCGCGCCTGGTCACGCTGGTCTACGGCGAATCGGTCAGCGGTGGCTTCCTGTCCTTCGGCCTGATGGCCGACCACATCCACGCCCTGCCCGATGCGCAGGTGCGGGTAATGGACCTGCGCGCGATGGCACGGGTGACCAAGCAGCCGCTGGAGAAACTGCAGGCGCTCAGCCAGAGCTCGCCGGTGTTCGCACCGGGCGTGGCCAACTACGTGGCGATGGGCGCGGTGGAATCGGTGTGGGAAGGCGACCTTGCCCAGCACCTGCTGCGGGCCCTGCGCGCGCCGGTCGAAGGCGACCTGCGTGCCGCACGCGGCGCTCAGCGCGGCGGTCGCATGCTGGCCGCACGCGTGGCCACAGCCGTGAGCCAGGGCGATGCCTGAGCGGCTGCCCCGCCATACGCTGGTCTGGCTGTCAGCGTACGCCGGCTGGCAGGCAGACATCGCCGCGCATGAACCGCGCTTGGCCGCCTGGTTTGCGCAGGGCCTGCCGGCCATCGTCGCCCGGCGTGCCGCCGACGATGCCGATCCCCGCCTGCGCCTGGGCGTACCGCTGCCCCCCGCCGAGGGCAAACTGCGCCTGGCCCTGCGCGTGCCGGCACACGATGTGCTGCGCACCGCGCCACCACCGGCGCTTCAGGCGGTGCTGGAAGGCGACCTGGTGCAGGACTGGCAGCGCCCCCTGCAGGCACTGCAGGACATCGCCGCGGCGCGCGTATTCGGAGCGTTCGCCTGGCAGCACCTCACTGGACTGCACTATGTGCACGCGCGCTCGGACATCGATCTGCTGTGGCGGATCGACACCACCGCGCAGGCCGATGCCCTGGCTGCAAGGCTGCAGGCATGGGAAACGCGATACGGCCGACGGGTCGATGGCGAACTGTGCCTGGCCGACGGCGCCGCCGTGAACTGGCGGGAATACGCGGGACGCAGTCGCGAGGTACTGGTCAAGCGCCCGGCCGGCGCCGCGCTGGAACTGCGAGAGTCCGTATTCGCCCCCGCCGGGGTGAGCGCATGAACGCCGTTGCGCAGCCGACTGCCAGGCCGGCCGCCGCCGTGGACTGCGCGCGCCTGGGGCGCCTCGCCGTTGCCAGCCTGCATGCAGAACTGGCCCTGGCACCGAAACCGGGACTGGTCACGCCGTTCGACCGCGGCAGCCATCACGACATGGATGCGCGCACCTTCCTGCGCAGCCTGTTCGCGCTGCGCCACTATTTCACCGCGGTGGCCCGCCTCGGTGCAGCCGGGGCGGACTTCGAGGCGATGCGCCGGTGTGGCATTGCCGCCGAAGCCGCGATGCTGCGCGCGACCGGCGGCATCAACACCCATCGTGGCGCGGTCTTCAGTCTCGGCCTGTTGGTGGCGGCCGCCGCGGCCTGCCGGTCCCGCTTGGGCCATGCCGCCACCGGTGAGCAGGTCTGCCTGGAGGTCCGTCGCTGGGCTGCGGACTTCGCACGGGCACCGCTGGATGCAGGCAGCCCGGGCCAACGTGCGCGCGCCCTGCACAAGGTGCCAGGCGTGCGCGAACAGGCCGCCGCCGGCTACCCGCTGTTGCGCGAGGTGGCGCTGCCGGTCCTGCGCGATGCACTGGCCAATGGGCTGGCGCGCGAGGCCGCGATGTGCCACACGCTGATGCAGCTGGTCGCACACACCGACGACCTCAACCTGCTGCATCGCGGTGGTGCTGAAGGCCTGCGCTGGGCGCAGCAGCAGGCCCGTCGTTTCCTGGCCGAAGGTGGTGCCTTCGCACACGATTGGCGGCCGCGCCTGCACGTCATCGCCGACGCCTTCGTTGCACGCCACCTCAGCCCCGGTGGCAGCGCCGACCTGCTTGCCTGCAGCCTGTTCCTGCTGCAGCAGGAGGGCACATGAGCCTTGCCCTGCTCTGCCCTGGACAGGGCGCGCAACATGCGGCGATGTTCGATCGCGTGCGCGACGTTGCTGCTGCGCGGCCGGTGCTCGATGCCACGGACGAACTGCTGGGCCGCGATGCATTCGCCGCCGCGGCGGCCGCCGACCGCTTTGACAATGCGAAGGCGCAGCCGCTGCTGTGCGCGGCCAGCCTGGCGCACTGGCAGGGCCTGCGCGAGGCGTTGCCAACGCCGACAGTGATCGCGGGCTACAGCATCGGGGAGTTGGCCGCGCATGCCATCGCCGGCAGCTTCGACACCCCGACCTGCCTTGCCCTGGCCGCGCAGCGCGCGCGGCTGATGGATGCCGCCAGTCCGGATGGTGCCGGGCTGCAGGCAGTCCTGGGGCTGGACCGCATTGCCGCACAGCGCCTGTGCGATACGCACGGCGCGTTCATCGCGATTGCCAATGGTGATGACCACTTCATCCTGGGGGGTGCACGGCCGTCGCTACTCGCGTTGGCGGCAGACGCACAGGCCTTCGGCGCAGAAATCCGTCCGTTGCCGGTCCATGTGCCCGCGCACACGCCACTGCTGGCCGGCGCAGTGACGTCGTTTGCCGCCGTGCTCGAAGCAGCGCAGATGCAGGCACCACGCCTGCCCCTGCTGGCCGGCATCGACGCGCGACCGGTGCGGGATCGCACAACGGCGGTCCACACGCTGTCGGCGCAGCTGGCGCAGACCATCGAATGGGCGCAGGTGATGCGCCAGGCCTTCGAGCGTGGCGCGCGGGTGTTCCTGCAGCTGGGCCCGGGCAACGCATTGGCGCGCATGGTCGCGCCGGCCTATCCGTGCTGCGAGGTACGCGCGGCGGAAGAGTTCCAGAGCCTTGAAGGCGCCGCGGCCTGGGTGCGCAGTGCGCTGCAACGGCGGCAGTAACGGGTTCGAGCAGTACGTATCACGCAACACGCTGTACGTCGCCTTACCCCGGGGATGGCGGGTCTCCATCCGCGCTGTACGTGAGTCACGTGTCTGGGAGGGCGCATGAGTCCACAAATCGCAACGATCATCGGTCTGGTGATCATGTTCATCGTCGCCACGGCGATGCCGATCAACATGGGGGCCGTCGCCTTCGCGCTGGCCTTCATCATCGGCGGGCTGTGGGTCGACATGGGCGGCAAGGAGGTCCTGGCCGGCTTTCCCGGCGATCTGTTCCTGACCTTGGTCGGCATCACCTACCTGTTCGCCATCGCGCAGAAGAACGGCACCATCGACCTGCTGGTGCACTGGGCAGTGAAAGCGGTGCGTGGCCATATCGTGGCCATTCCGTGGGTGATGTTCGTGATCACCGCGGTCCTCACCGCGTTCGGCGCGCTGGGCCCGGCGGCGGTCGCGATCATCGGCCCGGTCGCCCTGCGCTTTGCCAAGCAGTACAACATCAATCCACTGATGATGGGCCTGCTGGTCATCCATGGTGCGCAGGCCGGCGGCTTCTCGCCCATCAGCGTGTACGGCAGCATCACCAATGGCGTGGTGCAGAAAGCCGGGCTGGAAGTGACCGAGATGGCGGTGTTCCTGACCAGCCTGGGCTTCAACTTCATGATGGCGACGATCTGCTTCTTCGCTTTCGGTGGCATCGCCCTGCTGCGTCGCGGCTCGATCACCGCAGCAGGAACGATCGGCAGTGCGGAACTGGCGATGGCCGGTGGCCCGCAGGCGTCATCGCGCCAGTTCGCGATCGAAGGCCATGGCGCGCTGGTCGCGGCGGGCGGCGGCACCCTGTCCAACGATCCGGCGGCGTTGGATGCGGTCAGCCTGACCCGGGAGCGGTTGTTCACCCTGATCGGCCTGCTCGGCCTGGGCGTGGCCGCGCTGATCTACAACCTCAACGTCGGCCTGGTCTCGATCACCGTGGCGGTGGCGCTGGCGCTGCTGTCGCCGCAGAGCCAGAAGGGCGCGGTCGACGGCATCAGCTGGTCCACCGTGCTGCTGATCTGCGGCGTGGTGACCTACATCGGCGTGCTGGAACATGCCGGCGCGGTGGACTTCATCGGCAACGGCGTGTCCGACATCGGCATCCCGCTGCTCGGTGCACTTCTGGTCTGCTACGTCGGCGGCATCGTCTCCGCATTCGCCTCGTCGGCCGCGGTGCTCGGCGCAACGATTCCATTGGCCGTGCCGTTCCTGATGCAGGGTCACCTCAGCGCCGCTGGCGTGATCTGCGCGCTGGCGGTGTCGTCCACCATCGTCGATGTCAGCCCGTTCTCCACCAATGGCGCACTGGTGGTGGCTTCGGCAGCCAAGGAAGAGCGCGAGAGCCTGTTCCGTCGCTTCCTGGTGTACAGCGGCCTGGTGGTGGCCCTGGGGCCGTTGCTGGCCTGGCTGGTGTTCGTGGTGCCGGGCTGGATGTAACCGCCATCGGGTCGTGCCGGCCGCTGGCCGGTGCGGCCTGGCGTTACACTCTGCGCATGGCCATTGCCCCTGCCCCGCGGTCACCGAAGAAGCGCGCGCCTCTGTACGAAGAGGTGGCCGAACACGTGCGCGAGCGCATCTACGACTACCGGCTGCCGCCGGGCGAGTGGATCGACGAGCCCGCGCTGTGCGAAGAACTGGGCATCAGCCGTACGCCCCTGCGCGAGGCGTTGAAGCTGCTGGCAGCCGAAGGCCTGGTGCAGATCGATGCCGGTCGTGGCAGCCGGGTCACCCGGCTGACGCTGGAAGACCTCAACCAGCTGTTCCCGGTGATGGCCATGCTGGAAGGCCGTTGCGCCCACGAGGCGGTCAGGCACATCGACGATGCCGGCGTGCAACAGCTGGAGGCCCTGCATGCGGCGATGGAAGCGGCGGCGGCCGAGGGCAACATCGCCGAGTACTACCGCAACAACTACCTGATCCACGAAACCGTGCAGCATTACGCCGGCAATCCGTGGCTGATCCGCATCACCCACGACCTGCACCGCATCCTGAAGATGCATCGCGGCCGCCAGCTGCTGACCCCGGGGCGCACCGCGCAATCGCTGGCCGAGCACCGCGAGCTGATGGAGTGCTTCCGTCGCCGCGACGCGCAGGCCGCCGAACGCACCATGGAACGCCACCTGCTCAGCCAGGGCCAGGCCTTGGCCGCCTATGTGGCGGCAGGCGGGCTGCTGAACGTGCCGGCGCCGTTGCCCGCCGAAGGCGGCGGCTGAGGGGAAGTGGTTGCCGGCCAGCGGCCGGCACTACCGGGACGGGGCCTTGGTTGGGCTGTTGGACGTGCCGTGGGCGCCTGCCCGCCGAAGGTGGCGGCTGAGCGGATGTGGTTGCCGGCCAGCGGCCGGCACTACCGGGACGGGGCCTTGGTTGGGCTGTTGAACGTGCCGGGGGCGCTTGCCCGCCGAAGGTGGCGGCTGAGCGGATGTGGTTGCCGGCCAGCGGCCGGCACTACCGGACGTGAGCTTGGTTGGGCTATTGAACGTGTCGAGGGCGCTTGCCCGCCGAAGGTGGCGGCTGAGCGGATGTGGTTGCCGGCCAGCGGCCGGCACTACCGGGACGTGGCCTTGGTTGGGCTGTTGAACGTGCCGGGCGCGCTTGCCCAGCGAAGGTGGCGGCTGAGCGGAAGAGGTTGCCGGCCAGCGGCCGGCACTACCGGACGTGAGCTTGGTTGGGCTATTGAACGTGTCGGGGGCGCTTGCCCGCCGAAGGCGGCGGCTGAGCGGATGTGGTTGCCGGCCAGCGGCCGGCACTACCGGACGTGAGCTTGGTTGGGCTGTCGAACGTGCCGTGGGCGCTTGCCCGCCGAAGGTGGCGGCTGAGGGGATGTGGTTGCCGGCCAGCGGCCGGCACTACCGGGTCGTGGCCATGGTTGGGTAGTGCCGGCCGCTGGCCGGCATCCCGTAACGTCTCGTCAATCGCCACCACCGCAGCTGCCGCCGTCGCCGCTGCCACCGTCGCTGCCGCAATCCGGGCTGCCATGGCTGTGCTGGCTGGCGCCGTCGCCGGAGTAGCCGCCCGCGTGATCGTAGCCACCGCCGAGACTGTTGTCGCCCCGGATCCCGGAGCCGTCGGCCGTGGCCACCGCCATGCACAGGATCGCGCCGACCGCCGGCAGCAGCCAGACCAGCAGCAACTGCACGGTCCGGCCGCCCGCCGACAGGCCATCGCGCCTGGCGATCACCACGGTGGCCACCACGTTCAGGCCCAGCACCAGCAGCACCAGCAGAAGGGCAACGATCAGCATTCGGCGACTCCGTGCCTGGACTGCGGGCATTATGGCCTGCCCCTCCGGCAATGGCCCTGCCCGTCATGAAGATGGGACAATGCAGGGCGCGCCGGCCTGCCTGCGGGCCGCCGGCGCCCCCCGCACCACACGGAAGAAGAAGAACAACAACATGCTGAAAGTCATTTTCGATACCGACCCGGGCGTCGACGACGCCCTGGCCCTGCTGTACCTGCACAAGCACGCCCAGATTGACCTGATCGGCGTCACCACCACCTTCGGCAATGCCTCGGTGGAGTCGACCACGCACAATGCGCTGTACCTGAAGCAGGCCTGGGGCTTTGCCGCTCCGGTCGCACGTGGCGCCGAAGGCCCGCTGCAGCCGGAGGCCACCCCGGAAGCCTGGCCGGTGCACATCCATGGCCACAATGGCCTGGGCAACCATCCGGTGCCGGCCCATCTGGACGTGGCCGCCGATGCGCGCCCGGCCCATCAGCTGATCATCGATCTGGTCCGCGCCCATCCGGGCGAAGTGACCCTGGTCGCGGTCGGCCGCATGACCAACCTGGCGCTGGCGCTGCAGCAGGCCCCGGACATCGCCGGCCTGGTACGCGGGGTGGTGATCATGGGCGGCGCCTTCCATGTCAACGGCAACATCACCCCGGCCGCCGAGGCCAACATCTGGGGTGACGCCGAAGCCGCCGACGTGGTGTTCACCGCCAGCTGGCCGGTCACCGCGATCGGCCTGGACGTGACCACCCGCGTGGAAATGAACCGTGACGGCCTGGACACGCTGGCTGCGATCGGCGGTGCCGATGCCGAACTGGTGCGCGCGCTGTCGCAGGACTACGTGGACTTCTACCTGCAGGCCGGCCACAAGGGCATGGTCGTGCACGACTGCTGCGCCTGCATCGCGCTGACCCGACCGGAGCTGTTCCAGTTCGAACGCGCCAGCGTGCGCGTGGCCACCGACGGCGTTGCCCGCGGCATGACGATTCCCAAGCCGGAAGGCCTGGCATTCGGTCCCAGCGTGTGGGACGGCCACGTGGTGCAGTCGATCGCCATCGGCGTGGATGCGGCCGCGGTACTGGCCGACATCGAGCAGACCCTCAAGGTCTGACCCGCTAGCGCTTGGCCCTGCCCGGGACCGTCTCGGGCAGGGTCCACAGCACCGGCAGCACCAGCACCGCCACCAGCGCGATCATCGCGCCTGGCGCTGCTGCCCAGCCGCTGCGTTCCACCCACCATTGCGCCAGCCACGGCGTCGCACCGCCGAACACCGCCGTAGCCATGGTTACGCCCAGCGCCAGACCGCTGACCCGGCCTTCGCCGGGAAACTGCTCGGCCGTGGCCGGTGCCGCCACCGCGCTTACGCCGCCGGCCACGCAGGCCAGCAGCACCGCAGCCAACGCGATACCCAGCGGCGGCGCCTGTGCCATCCACGCGAACAGGGACAGCGGCAGCAGCGCCGCCAGCACGGTCAGGCCCAACAACATCGGCCGTCGTCCGACCCGGTCGGACAACGCGCCACACAACGGTGTGATGGCGATGACCGCGACCGCCGCGATCGTCGACAGCCACAGGGCATCGCCCTCATCGTGGCCGCGCGCATGCAGGAAGGCCGGTACGTAGGTGATGCCCACGTAGTAGGTGATCGATCCCAAGGCGGAGATCGCAAAGGTGCGCGCCACCGCCAGCGGGTGGTTGCGCAGCACGTGCCGAAGCGGCGTGGCCGGGATGCTGCCCTCTCGCCGCTGGCGTTCGAACTCGGGCGATTCGTGCATGCCCGCGCGCGCAACCAGGATCACCAGAGCCAGCGCCGCGCCGACGAAGAACGGAATGCGCCAGCCCCAGCTGTCCAGCTGCGCGGTGGGCAGCAGCGCCACGGTAATCGCGGAGATTGCTACCGCAAGCAGCGCGCCCACCTCACTGGCCGCCGAGGCCAGCGAGGTCACCAGGCCCCGCCGTCGCGCCGGTGCGCTTTCCAGCAGGTACGCCACGACACCGGTGTATTCGCCGCCCACCGAGAACGCCATCACGCAGCGCAGTGCCAGCAGCAGCACGCCCGCCAGGGTGCCTGCGGTGGCCGCGGTCGGCAGCAGCGCGGTGGCCAGCATCGCCGCAGCCATCAACGCCATCGAGGCCAGCAGCATCCAGCGCCGGCCAAGCCGGTCACCCAGGTGGCCAAAACACAGCGCGCCCAAGGGGCGCATCAGGTAGGACACGGCAAAGCCAGCCAGGGTGACCAGCAGGGCCTGTTCGCCGCCACCGAAGAACACCCGCGACAACACCGTGGCGAAATACAGGTACAGGGTGAAGTCGTACCACTCCACCACCGTGGACAGGCCCGCCACCCACATCGAGCGCTGCCGCGCCGCGGTCATTGCCTCTTCGCCTTCAACAGCTTCGATCCTGGTTGGGCACGTTGCATGCAGCGTGGCACGAACGGGGTGAAATACCGGTCATCGGCCATCCATTGCCGGCATGTACTGGATTTCATGGCCGGTGACGCCCCCGTCGTCGAAGCGGAAGCAGGCGTGCGCCGGCCCGCGAACCCAAGGACCGAGCAACTCAGCCCGGCAACTGCAATTCCGCCCGCAGCCCGCCGCCCTCCCGGTTGTACAGCTGCAGCGAGCCACCCAGCGACTGCGCCAGCTGCACCGCGATGGCCAGTCCCAGGCCAGTGCCACCGGTATCGCGGTTGCGCGAGCTTTCCAGCCGATGGAACGGCGCCAGCACTGCCTGCAGCTGGTCCTCGGGAATGCCAGGGCCACGGTCGGAAATGCTGATCCACACTCTGCCGGCGTCATCACGGCCGGCCTCGATCTCGGCGGCACCGGCGTAACGCAACGCGTTGTCGACCAGATTGCCGACCACCCGGCGCAGCGGCTGCGGCCAGGTCTGCACGACCAGTCCAGCGGGCGCACCACCACTGACCGGCTTGCCCACGTCCTCGTAGTCGCCGACGACACTGGCCAGGAATGCGCCCAGGTCCATCGCCACTGGCGCGCCACTGGCGACGTGGCTGCTGCGCGCATAGGCCACGCCCTCTCGCACCAGTTGCCCCAGGTGGTCGAGGTCGGCCAGCAGCCGCTGCTGGGTGCTGTCTTCAGGCAGGGCCTCCACCCGCAGCTTCATGCGCGTGATGGGGGTCTGCAGGTCATGCGAGATCGCGGCCAGGATCTGCAGGCGCTCACTGACATGGCCACGAATGCGTGCCTGCAGTGCGTTGAGCGCGGCCGCCGCGCCGCCCACTTCCGCAGGGCCATCTTCAGGCAGTGCCGGCCCGTCCTTGCCCGGCTGCAGATGCTCGACCGCATGCGACAGCTGCTGCAGCGGCCGCATGGCCAGGCGCACCGCCAGCCACGCGCACACCAGCAGCAGCGCCAGCTGCACCAGCAGCACGGCGGGCAACCAACGCGCCAGCGGCAGCCCCGACGGCGTGACTTCAATGGTCACGGGGGTGCCGTCGTGCAGGCGCAGTTCCACCTCGAACCGCTCCGGCAGGCGAGCCACCTGGCGCGCCTGCAACGGATAGCGGTGCTGCAGGCTGTCATCGATGACCGTGGTGACCTGGCGTGCGCGATCGGTCTGCAGCCCGGGTCCGGCCGCAGCCGGGCGCAGCAGGTAACGGTAGGTGCGCCGCTCCAGTCGCGGCACCCAGGCCGCGCGCTGGTCTGCGGGCAGGTGTTCCAGCAACGCGACGCTCACGGCCACATCCTCGTCGAGGTTGCGCAGCATCATGCTGCGGGTGGACTGGTCGCGTTCGAAGAACAGCAGGCCGAACGACAGTGCGTGGGCCAGCGCCAGTCCGCCCAGCAGCACCAGCAGCAGCCGCGCCGACAGCGTGCGCGGCCAGCGTGGGCGGCGTGCGGCGGTGTTCATTCGTCCGGCCCCAGCAACTGCACCGGCACGCTGAACACATAGCCTTCGCTGCGCACGGTCTTGATGTAGGTCGGCTCGCGCGCGTCATCCCCCAGGCGCTGGCGCACGCGGCTGACCAGCAGGTCGATCGAGCGATCGAACAGTTCGGCATCGCGACCCTGGGTGAGGCTGAGCAGCTGGTCGCGGCTGAGCACCCGATTGGCGTGGTCGAGGAACACGCGCAACAGGCGGAACTCGGCGCCACTGAGTGGATATGCGGTGTCCTGCGCATCCAGCAGATGGCGTGCGGTGGTATCCAGGCGCCACTCGCCGAAGGCCAGCTGGCGACCGGCTTCGCTCACCTGCAGATTCGGCGGCAACATCCGGGTGCGGCGGATCACCGCAGTGATGCGTGCCAGCAGTTCGCGCGAAGAGAACGGTTTGGTCACGTAGTCGTCAGCGCCCATTTCCAGCCCGATGATGCGGTCGGTTTCGTCGTCGCGGGCGGTCAGCAGCACCACCGGCACGGCGCGATGCTTGCCGGCGCGCAGGTTGCGGCACAGGCTCAGGCCGTCCTCGCCCGGCATCATCACGTCCAGCACCACCAGATCCACGGCATGGGTATCCATCAGCGCGCGCATGGCCCGGCCACCATCGGCCTGGCTCACGCGCAGGCCGTTGCGTTGCAGGTAGTCGGCCAGCATCTGGCGGATCTCGCTGTCATCGTCGACGACAAGGATATGCGGTACGTGATTCATTGCGGTCTCGATGAAGACGGAGGTCAGGGCCGTGCGACGCGGCCATGGTAGCGCGGCTCAGGGGCTGGCCAGCAGGCGCTGGATCTCGGTTTCAGTGCGTGCGTAGTCGCCCTCGCCGTAGTGGCGGTAGACCACCCGCCCCTGCCGGTCGAGCAGGTACAGCGCGGGCCAGAAGCGGTTGCCCCAGGTGTTCCAGATCCGGTACTGGTTGTCCTGCACCACCGGCCAGGTGATATCCAACCGCGTGATGGCCTTGCGCACGTTGCCAGGCAGCCCTTCATAGGCGAACTCCGGGGTATGCACGCCGATCACCCGCAGCCCCTGCGGCGCGTAGCGTGCATGCCACTGGTGTACATACGGCGCCACGTTGAGGCAGTTGCTGCAGGTGTAGGTCCAGAACTCGACCAGCACCACCTGCCCCCGCAACTGCTCCAGTGTGAGCGGTGGGCTGTTGTGCCAGGGCCCGCCACCATCGAACCCGGCGGCGGGAACGGCCTGGGCCGGCTGCGCATCGGCCTCCGGGCTGGGCCAGGCCATCAACAGCGCAGCCCCACCCAGCAGTCCCATCAGCAACGGCAGCGCGTACGCACGCAGCGCGGTCATCGCTCAGCCCCCCTGCTCGGCCAGCGGCAGCTCTGCCGGCTTCACTCCCGCCGCTTCCAGGATGCTGTCAGCCACCTGCGCCGGATGCGAAAGCAGCGACACATGGCTGCTGCCGATCGATTGCAGCTGTGCACCGATGCGACGTGCGGTCGCGGCCTGCAGCTGCGGCGACAGCATGCGGTCATCGCGGCTGAGCACGTACCAGCTCGGCTTGCTGCGCCACGCCGCAACGCTCACCACTTCGCCCAGCGCGCTGGCCTTCAACGGGACCTGCGTGCTGTACAGCAGCGTGGCGGACTTCTTCATCACATCCGGCGCGAAGTCCTGGGCGATGGCATCGGCCGGCAACGTCAGGTAGCCATCCCTTTCCTGCAGTCGGGCAACGCCCGGAGCGACCGGGAATCCTTCGCCCTGTTGCGCCGAAGACTGCCCTGCGTCCGGCGCGAAAGCGGCCACGTACACCAGCGACTGCACCTTCGGGTCATTGCCCGCTTCGGTGATGACCGTGCCACCCCAGCTGTGGCCGACCAGCACCACCTTGCCGGGCGCGGCGGCAATCGCGCGGCGGGTGGCGGCGACGTCGTCGGCCAACGAGGTGAGCGGATTCTGCACGGCCACCACTGGCAGCTTCCAGTCCTGCAGCGTGCTGATGACCTTGCTCCAGCTGGAGCCATCGGCGAACGCGCCGTGCACCAGGATGACGGTGGGCGGTGCAGCGGTATCGGCCTGGCCAGCGAAGGCGGGGGCGGCGGTGCCAGCAAGGGCGAGAGCGGCGGCGAGCAACGAGGTACGGATCATGGGGAAGCACTCCGGTGTTGGGAGTGGCCATTTCCGCCTGCCGGTGTATCGGCGCTGTTTCTCCGTGGCGCGGAGTTGTACCGGACTGTAGGGCGAAGGCGGGTTTCTACAGTGGGATACATTCCGGCGCCGGTCCTGGCCGGGCACTGCCGGGTGGATATCGCCCCCCGCACGCGGGCGCGCAACGCCCCGATGTGGCTCAACGCATCGTCTTTGTATCTGACTGTACGAAACCCGGGCGCGGCCACAGTCGCTGACAAAACCCCGGGCAACGGCACACGTTGCCGATACCTGCGCCGCCTGAAATGGCCTCCATCGACCACTGGCCCGCATGACACCACCATGATCAGCACCGCCTCTTCCGTATATACCCCCCGACTGGACGCCGTCGGCCGCTGGCTGTCACCGCTGGCGCTGCGCACGCTGCTGGCCTGGGAGTTCTTTGAATCCGGCCGCGAGAAGCTGGGCGGCCAGAACTGGTTCGCCGACCTGGAAGGCCGCTTCCCGTTCCCGTTCTCCACCCTGCCCGCGTCGCTGAACTGGCAGCTGGCCACGTGGCTGGAACTGGTGGGTGCAGTGATGCTGCTGCTCGGCCTGGCCACGCGCTCGGTGGCCTACGTCTTCTGGGTACTCACCATCGTTGCCATCGCCGCCGTGCACTGGCCCGACCAATGGAACGGCCTGGGTGAACTCTGGCAGGGCTATGCGATCACCGACCAGGGCTATGGCAACTTCAAGCTGCCGCTGCTGTTCCTGGCCATGCTGCTGCCGTTGATCCTCAACGGCGGTGGCGCACTCAGCGTGGACCGGCTGCTGGCCGGCCCCGGCCGCGCCACGGCAGGCAATGACGGCCTGGGTTGGGGCGTCAGCCTGATCGCCTTGCTGCTGCCGGTTGCCGCGCTGCTGCCCGGCATCGGCTTCGGCGGTGCCCTGCTCGGCGGTGTGCTGCTGCTGGGCCATCTGCTGCGCCGTCGCCGCGCCGCCTGAGCCGAATCCCCTGTTCCCGCGCGCTTCGCTTTCCGTCGCCTCTTCGGCGGCGTCCATCCCGCACGCCCCGCGTGCTTTCCCAAGGAGTCACCACCATGTCCATCTCGACCAAGAACACTTCTTCCTCCCGCCTGCCGCGCATCGGTGCCATCGGCATCGCCCTGGCCGGTGGCCTGCTGCTGGCCGGCCAGGCCGCGGCGATACAGCCGCTGGCGATCAGCGCGGTGGCCATGAGCGCCGCCGCCGAAGGCAAGTGCGGTGAAGGCAAGTGCGGGGCCAACAAGACCACCACCGGCAAGCCCGCCGGCAAGGCCAAGGTAGCCGAGGGCCAGTGTGGCGAAGGCAAGTGCGGCGACGCCTCGTTTGCGCGCACCGACCGCGACCACGACGGCCGGGTCTCGCGTGCCGAGTTCAACGCTGTGGCTGCCACGCGTGCCGCCGAATTCGACCGCATCGACACCGACCACGACGGTTACATCAGCGAACAGGAGGCGCACGACTACCTGCGCAGCGTCTACACCGCCAACGGCAAGCCGATGCCCAAGGGCCTGTTCGCCCGCGTTGCCGACTGATCGACGTCCAACCGGCGCCGCCATCAGGGCGGCGCCCTCTCGCTGGAGCATCCGCCATGTCCCTGCCCCTGCCCCCCACTGCTGCCGGCCTTGGCCTGCGCCGCGGACTGATCGACGAACTGCTGGCAACACCGGCCGGCAGCATCGACTTCCTTGAGGTCTCCCCCGACAACTGGATCGGCGTCGGCGGTGCCCATGGCGCCGCGCTGCGCCAGCTGAGCGAGCGGCACCCCTTGACCTGCCACGGCCTGTCGCTGTCGCTGGGCGGTCCTGATCCGCTGGACCGTACCCTGCTGGCGCAGACCCGTGCCTTCCTCGACCTGCACCAGGTACAGCTGTACAGCGAACACCTGAGCTACTGCGCCGCCGGTGGCCACGTCTACGATCTGCTGCCACTGCCATTCACTGCCGAGGCCGTTCACCATGTCGCCGGTCGCATCGTCCAGGTGCAGGACGTGCTGGGCCGGCGCATCGCCGTGGAGAACATCTCCTACTACGCCGTTCCCGGCGCGGACATGAGCGAGATCGACTTCATCAACGCCGTGCTCACCGAGGCCGACTGCGACCTGCTGCTGGACGTCAACAACGTCTTCGTCAACGCCTGCAACAACGGTTACGACGCCTTCGAATTCCTGGCCCGCGTGCCGTCCCAGCGTGTCGCCTCGCTGCACGTGGCGGGCCACTTCGATGAAGACGATGGCTTCAAGATCGATACCCATGGTGCGCCGGTGAAAGGCGTGGTCTGGGCGCTGTTGCGCGAGGCCTACATGCGGGTGGGCGTGCGTCCCACGCTGCTCGAACGCGACTTCAACTTCCCGCCACTGGCCGAGCTGCTGGCCGAGGTTGCGCAGATCCGCCAGGTGCAGGTTGAGGCATGTTGGCCGGAGGTGGCCCATGGCTGAGTCGTTGGCCACCCTGCAACGGCGTTGGGCCGACCATGTGCGCGACCCATCAGTGGCCGCACCCCATGGCATCGAGGCACGCAGGCTGGCGGTATACCGCCGCCTGTGCATCGACAGCCTGGACACTCTGCTGGCCGGCAGCCTGCCGCACCTGCGACAGCAGTTGGGCACGCCGCGCTGGCGCGACACGGTGGAGCACTACTACGCCCGCCACACCTGCCAGACCCCGTTGTTCCCACGGATCGCCGACGAGTTCGCGGCCTGGCTGGCGGTGCAGGACACGCTGGCACTGCCGGGCTGGGCGGCGGAACTGGCGCACTACGAGAGCACACGGCAGTCGCTGTACATCGAAGCGCGTGACGCCGGGCGTTTGCTGCAGCGCGTACCCGAGGACAGTGATGTGCTGGCGGTGTCGCCGTTGGCAAGAGTGCTTGGCTACCAGTGGCCGGTGCACGAGGACGAGGGGCCGGGGTCGGTGCTGAGCGCTGCGCCCACGCTGCTGCTGATCCGGCGCCTCGCCGATTTCAGCCTGCAGGTCGAGCAACTGTCGCCGCTGGCCTACGCGCTGCTATCGGTCTTCGGTGACGACGGCGCGCCGGTGGATGAGGCACTGCAGGTGTTGTCCGAAACACATGGCGTGGCAACGGATGCATTGCGCGTGGCCTGCGCGCCCGTTCTGGACGAACTGTGCGCGGCAGGCGTGCTGGTTGCATTGCCTTCTTCCTGAGGTTGCCGGCCAGCGGCCGGCACTACCCGTTCCCTGACCGGCCAGCGGCCGGCACTACCCGTTCCTTGACCGGCCAGCGGCCGGCACGACCCGTTCCTTGACCGGCCGGCGGCCGGCACGACCCGCCCCCTACTTCGAGGTCTCACCATGGCTGCATCCAATACTCCCTTCCTGCACGGCTGGCGCCTGTTCGTGGCCATCGCCGTGGTCCTGATCGCGTTCGCGCTGGCGGCCTTCGCCCTGCATCCCGATGCAGCCGAAGGCAGCCGTGCGGCGATCCGGGTCACTGCACGCACGTCGTTCCTGCTGTTCCTGGCGGCGTTCACGGCATCGTCGTTCGCCAGCCTGCTACCGGGCCCATTCACCCGGTTCCTGCTGCGCGAACGGCGCACCGTCGGTTTGTCCTTCGCGTTCTCGCACCTGCTGCACGCAGTCGCCATCACCAGTTTCGGCATCCTCAATCCGGCGTTCTGGCCTGCACGATCCGCGCTGGCCAACCTTCCAGGCACGGTGGGCTACCTCGCCATCCTGGCGCTGGCCATCACCTCGCACCGGGGGCTTGCCCGGCGCATGGGGCCCACCGCCTGGCGTCGCCTGCACGTCACCGGCATGTGGATCATCGCGGCGGTGTTCACCTACTCGTACTTCAAGCGCGTGCCGGGCAACGTCTGGTATGCGGTGCCGTCGGCACTGCTGTTCACCGCCTTCGTGGTGCGCTGGATCGCCAAGCGGGCGCAGGCGCTGCGCCGAAGCGCGCATGCGCGGCCACCGCTGCGGACGGCCTGACGACCCGGGGCCAGATCCCTTTCCCCAGGAAAAGGGATCTGACCCACTTCAGGTCACGGCGCGCGGCGCAGTGTCACCAGGGTGATCTCCGAAGGCACGCCGATGCGTGCCGGGAAACCGGCCCAGAGGCCCGCACCATTGCTCACGTACAGCGTCATCCCATCCACGTCGTAGCGGCCGGAGACGAAGCCACCATTGGCCCGCTTCACCAGTTGGTCCATGCCGATGATCTGCCCGCCGTGGGTATGGCCGGACAGCTGCAGTTTGACGCCGCGCGCCGCTGCCGCACGTGCATTGCGCGGGCGGTGATCGAGCAGGATCACCGGCGCGGCGGGATCGGCGCCGGCCAAGGCGGCGTCCAGATCCGGCAGCGGCAGGCCGTAGCGTGCGGCCACCGGATCGGTGACCCCGGCAATGGTCAGCGCCGCGTCGCCACGCCGCACCTGCAGGTGGCTGTTCTCCAGCACCTGCATGTGCAGCGCGCGGAACGCCTGCATCCATGCCTGGTACTGCGCGTAATACTCGTGGTTGCCGGTGATGGCGACGACACCGTCCGGCGCCCGCAGATCCGCCAGTGGGCGCGCGTCGTCACGGCGGGCCTCGACACTGCCGTCGATCAGATCGCCGGTGATCACGATCAGGTCCGGCGTCAATGCGTTGCTCTCATCCGCCACCCTGCGCACCCAGTCGCCGGTCAGCAGACGACTGGCATGGATGTCGGTCAGCTGCAGCACGCGATAGCCGTCGAACGCAGCGGGCAGCCCGGCAATGCTCACCTCGATCTGCCGGGGCTGGGGCACTGCCATGCCCTGGCTGACACCATAACCACTGACCAGCAGGGCCAGCACGCCAGCCGCCGGCCGCAAGCGCCGCGTGCGCAATGCGGCGACCGCACGAGGCCAGCGCAGCAGGCGGGACGCGAGCAGGCCCACATCCATCGCCAGTATCAGCAACGCCAGCAGCAACACCGCCGTGGAGCCGGTGGCCAGCGTGGCGATGGCCAGCTTCGGAATTTCCGGCGACGCCATCGTGCCCCAGAAGGTGGCGACGATACGCAGCTGCACGGCTACGCCCACCAGCAGCAGCGACAGCACGACCTTCAGCCAAGTGGGCATGCGAAGTGGCCAGAACAGGCGCCAGGCCACATACAGGCCCATCAACAAACCGATCGTACTCAGCACTGCAACCATCCTGGAAAGAAAGCGGGCCGCCATGGTGACGGCTGCGGGTCGTGTTGTGTAGAGCCGAGTCCAGGCTCAGCGTCTCAGCATGCAGCCGAGCCTGGGCTCGGCTCTACAACAACAGGTGGTCAGGCCATTCCGTCGAGGCGTTCCACCCGCAGGCGGGCGATACGGCGCTTCTCCATCGCCAGCACGGTGATGCGCACGCCCGCCACCTCCACCGCATCGCCGATGTCCGGCAGCCGGCCCAGCTGCTCCAGCACCAGCCCGGAGATGGTCATGTAGTCGGCACTGCGCGGCAGCGACACGCCGGCCAGGCGCTGCAGGTCGTCCAGGGTCAGTGCACCGTCGGCCTCCCACTGGCCCTCGCCCTGCGCGACCACGCCATAGCGCTCGTCCTGGGTATCGACCAGGTCACCGGCAATCGCCGCCAGCAGGTCGTTGGCGGTCACCAGTCCTTCCACGCTGCCGTACTCGTCCACCGCCACGGCCAGCGGCACCGGATGCTGGCGGATCAGCTCCAGCGCCTGCAATGCGCTGGCGCTGGACAGCACGTACTGCGGCTCACGCAGGTTGCCTTCCAGCTGCAGCGGCCTGCCCTGCAGCAGGTCGGCCAGCAGGTCGCGGCTCTGCACCACGCCACGCAGGCTGTCCAGGTCACCCTCACCCACCAGCAGGCGGGTATGCGGCGATGCCACCAGGCGCGCCACGACGTCCTCCTGCCCACGCGCCAGGTCGATCCACTGCACGTCGGCGCGCACGGTCATCACGCTCGACACCGGGCGATCGGCCAGGCCGAGCACGCTGCGGATCATCTCGTGTTCGGCCGGCTGCAGGCGCTCTTCAGCGTCCACCTGCGCGTCCACGCCTTCATCGTCCTGGCCATTGGCCGGGCGCGCGCCGAGCATGCGCAGCACGGCATCGGCGGTGCGCTGGCGGAACGGCAGGCGGCGCTCGTTGCGCTCGCGGTTGAAACGCACCCACTGGTTGAACGCCTCGACCAGGATCGAGAAGGCGATCGCTGCGTACAGGTAGCCCTTCGGGATCTTGTAGCCCAGCCCTTCGGCCACCAGGCTGAAGCCGATCATCAGCAGGAAGCCCAGGCACAGCACCACCACCGTGGGATGCTTGTTGACGAAGCGGGTCAGCGGCTTGCTGGCCAGCAGCATCAGCGCCATGGCGATGGTCACGGCCGCATACATCACGCCCAGGTTGTCGACCATGCCGACGGCAGTGATCACCGAGTCCAGCGAGAACACCGCATCGAGCACCACGATCTGCGCCACCACCATCGCGAAACTGGCGTAGACCTTCCTGCCGTCCTCGTGATGTTCGCGGCCTTCCAGCCGTTCGTGCAGCTCCATGGTGCCCTTGAACAGCAGGAACAGGCCACCGCCCAGCAGGATCAGGTCACGCCCGGAAAAACTGTGGTCGAACAGCGTGAGCAGTGGCGCGGTCAGCTTCATGATCCAGGCCAGTGCAGCCAGCAGCACCAGCCGCATCAGCAGCGCTAGCGCCAGGCCGATCACCCGCGCGCGGTCGCGCTGGTGCGGTGGGAGCTTGTCGGCCAGGATCGCGATGAACACCAGGTTGTCGATGCCGAGAACGATCTCCAGCACGACCAGGGTTGCAAGGCCCATCCAGATCGAGGGGTCAGCCAACCATTCCATTTCAGGTCCGTTTCGTCAGTAGTTAGGGGAAAAGGGCGTCCACTCAGTCCGCGTCCTGCGCCTGCGCCGGGTCATGCCCGAGCAGGTCGCCAGGCGTGCACTGCAGCTCGCGGCAGATCGCATCGAGCGTGGAAAAGCGGATGGCGCGCGCCTTGCCGGTCTTCAGGATCGACAGGTTGGCCAGGGTGATGTCGATGCGACCGGCCAGCTCGGACAGGGTCATGCCCCGTTCCTGCAGCATGCGGTCCAGGGTGATGACAATCGCCATCAGATGACACCATCGAGGTCATCGCGCATCGCCGCGCCCACAGCGAATACGCGTGCCAGCACGAACAGCATCAGCACCGCCACCAGGCCGGTGATCGACATGCCGCCGCCCACCTCCATCCAGGTGAAGTCGGGACCCATCCAGGCCGCGTAGGCGCCGATCAGGATCGACAGCAGCTCCATCGCCAGCATCAGCCAGGCCATGCGCTGCAGGCGCTGTGCGTTGGCGTGGGTGAACGGCCGCTCGCGCGCCGCCGATTTCAGCAGCCGCAGCAGATGGCGCAGGAACAGCAGGCACAGCACCAGCAGCGCGACGATTGCGCCCAGGCCCAGGCAGAAATGCAGGAACAGGTCATTGCCGTGCGCGGCGGCGGCACCGGCGTCATGGACGCTGTCGAGCAGCCAGCGGCGGTCGTGGGCGACCAGCGGCACGGCCAGCAGCGCGGCCAGGATGCCCAACCAGCACATCGCCCGCACCGCCTGGACGGCGGCCTGGGCCAGGGTGAACAAGCCTCGCGCCGGTCTGGCGCGGGCGGGACGAGCGGTCAAGCGGCCTCCGGCATTGGAGCGGCCCCGCCGCCCCGGGTGGATTTATCGATAAACGATATACCACAACCAGCGTGAAAGGCTGAACCGTGCTCGGGGGTTCCGATCAGGGCCCCGGCGTGCTCTGCTCCCGCATCGCCTCACCGGGCGTCACCGAGGCCATCGCCTGCACGCCTGCCTCCGGCGCCTGCCGCGTCACCAGCCGGAAGCGCGCATGCAGCTTGGCCTGTCCCGGCGCGGCCCAGCCGTACTGGATCGCGACCTGGTCGGCCGACAATGGCCCACGGCCCGGCAGCGAGCGTGCCTGCAAGGGCTTCGGTGCGGCCTGCACCAGTCGTGCAAAACCCTTCTGCACCACAGCCGCATCGGCCTTTTCCGCATACACCGAGCAGGTGCCTTCGTCGGCCCAGCTGACCGCATAACGGCCGCTGGCCAGCGGCACCATCCAGGCCACGCCCGGCTGCCCCTGCAGCAGGGTCGCGGCCTCGGCCGGCGGCAGCGGCGACAGCCCGTTGGATTCCATCAGCGACTGCAACCGCGCCGGCGCGCCGATGTGCTGCATGCAGGCGGTATCGAACAACTCGCTGAAGGAGTCCTGCGGCTGTGCGTTGGCCTTGGCTGCGCGTGTAGGCGGCGCTGCCGCCAGGGCAGGCAGCAGGGCCAGGATCAGCCAGATGGCAGGGCGCATTGGAACTCCACGGTGCGGAACGCAGCGGGGAGGATGGCAAAGCCCGGGCGCGGCGCGCAACGGCTGCGTTGCCCTACCACCGCCGGGTCAGACTGTGAGCTCGCCCTCGTCCTCGCCATCCCAGTAGTGGATGCGGCTGGCGCGCACATGGATCAGTACCAGCCCCGGTGTATCCACGCCCTGTTCGAACCAGCGCTCCAGGTCCTTCACCCAGTGCTGGCTCATCGTGGCGCGATCGCGCACCAGCGCAGCCCTGCCCTGCACGTGCACGAACAGCGGCGGCTTGCCCAGCAACGATTTGCTGCCGGAAAACCCCAGGGCAACGGCCGGGTCAGCTTCAATCTCTTTCACCATGTCGGTGTCTTCGGTAGTGAAGAACCAGCTGTCACCGTCATAGTCCACGTCGCCGTTGTTGCTCATCGGACGGCCGGCAATCTCTCCACCGGCGTGGGTCTGCAGCAGGGTGAAATCAATGCCGGCCATTTTCTTGGCCAGTTCGGGCAGGGTGAGCTGGGTCATGACGTCGTCCTTCATCGGATGGAATCCCAGCCTCTGCGCAGCGCGGTGACCGAAGCGTGGATGGCCAGTTGCGGCCTCTTCACAGGAAACGAGATAGAGCTCATGGCGCGTGCGTGACGCATGCCTCAACACCACACTGGCGTTAACGGCAGATGGAGGAACGGCCCTGCAGGCCGCGACGCGTCCCTAACGGCGTGATGCCCCAGAATCGCGCAACCCCGTCGCACGACCGGCATGGCCGCCGGCGTGCGGGCGGCGACTCCTCCGCAACCGCATGGCCTCCACATGGACTTGTTCGCTTGGCTCGCGTTCGGCTGCTACCTGCTGGCATTCGTCATTGTCGCGCTGTTCGCCGCGGCCTACCTGAGGCGCTCCGATTTCATGCCCTACCACGGCCAGGCGGTCGGCCTGCCGTGGGCTGCGGTTGAACCCCGCATGCAGGTGCTGGTGATGGCCCTCATCCGCGTGGTGGGTGCAGGCTGGATCGCGCTGGCCGGCGCCGGCGTGATGCTGGCCTGGCTGATCTTCTTAGGCGGTCACTTCGCGCTGCCACAGCTGCTGGCGTTCCAGTTGTTCTGCCTGGTCGCCACCGTGCCGCCGGTGCTGGTCGCCTCCGGCGTGCGGCGACGCACCGGTGCGCGTACCCCGGTATCCACCGGCGCGGCCGTGGTGCTGCTGTCGCTCCTCGGCTTCGTGCTGGCCGTGCTGTCACTGTCCCGGTGAGTTCCCCTCCCCCCTCCCCACGAGGCTCCACGATGAATCCCGAATCGATCTTCTACCGCGTGGTCAACGGTGATCTGCCGCGTTCCCAGGCCGGCACCCTGCTTGGCTGGCGCTTCGTCGACTACGACGATGCACAGCGCCGCATCCACGTCGAATTCGAGGCCCGCCCGCTGCTGACCAACCCGATGGGCAACGTGCAGGGGGGATTCCTGTCTGCGATGCTCGATGACTGCATGGGGCCGGCAATCTACGCCACGCTGCCGGCCAATCGCATCGCGGTCACGGTGGAGTCCAAGACCAGCTTCGTCAGCCCGGCGCGGCCCGGGCGGATCATCGGCTGGGGCGAAGTCGAGCACAGCAAGGGCAGCATCGCCTTCACCCGCGGCTGGCTGACCGATCCGACCGGCAAGGTGCTGGCCACCGCCAGCGCCACCTTCCGGGTGGGCGCGTTGCGCTGGCGCGGGCTGTCGGTGCCACGGCCGATTGCGCGCCGCATGATCGCGCGGACGCTTCGGCGCGTGCATGCACGCATCGGCTGATGCACTGCTCAGCGCAGGTTGCGGCCACCGCCAGCCACGCGCACGCGGTCGCGCCCCTGTGCCTTGGCCTGGTACATGGCCGCGTCCGCAGCGCGCAGCAGCGTGCGCCAGCCCAGTGCATCGGTCCCGCCCTCGGCCACACCGAAGCTGGCGGTAACGCGCAGTACGTTGCCACCGGCCAGTGCGATGTCCAGTTGCTGTAGTGCCACGCGCAGCGATTCGGCCAGCTGGCGCCCGCCGGCCAGATCGCCATCGGCCAGCAGCACCAGGAACTCCTCGCCACCGTAGCGGGCAACGCTGTCGCTGCGCCGCAGGTGCCGTTGCAGCAGGCGCGCCACCTGCACCAGCACCTGGTCGCCCGCATCATGGCCATGGCCGTCGTTGATCGCCTTGAAACGGTCCACGTCGAGCAGGATCACCACCGCGCTGTTGCCGCCATCAGCGTGGCGCTGCTGCACCCTCTCGTCCAGCGCGCGCCGGTTCAACAACCCGGTCAGTTCATCGGTGCCGGCCAGCTGGCGCAGCTCGCTGGTCAGGGCCGAGCGCTCCCGCGACTTTTCGCGCAGCACTTCGATGGCATCAAACAGGCGCTGCATCTCGGCCAGCGGGTGGGTCACGTGCTGCGCCGGACCGGGCGCGTCCGAGGCAATCTGGACCACCTGCTTCTGCGCCTGCAGCAGTGGCCGCAGGATCTGCAGGTGGGCAATGCGCAGGGCCACGCCGAGTACCACCAGCGTACCGAGCGCCGTTGCCACCAGCACCACCAGGCGCATGGCTTCACGGTTGCGGGCGTGCTCGAAACGGGCGATGGCCACGGTCAGGTAACCGTCGCGCAGCGCTTCCAGCGACTGCAGGGTCGGCACGTAGCGTGCGGTGAACTCGGCGGCGGTCCACGGCGGGCGCACGCCGCGCCGGCCATCGTCGATCAGCCGTTCGATCATCGGCAGCGATTCGCCGAAGAACTGCCGGCGCGCCATGTCCCAATGCCAGGACAGCCCCGGATCACTGCGGTACACCGCTTCATGGCTGCCGGCCAGCCGCCACAGCTCCAGCAGGCGGCCTTCGGTCTGCAATGCGGCACGGACCTGTTCATCACGCCATGCCCCCGGGACCGCCACCGGCGCCATCACGTTCGAAGCCAGGCGGCCCCCATGTTCGCGCAGGTCGATCAGCACCTGGCCCTGCATCGCGGGAATCGCTGCTTCGCGGTCGGCACTGACCAGTGCGTTGATCTGCGCCGAGGTCAGCACGTGCAGGCGGTCCACCACGGCGAACATGCTGCTGATCGCGCGCTCCACGTCCTCCACCCGGCGTGCACCCTGCGGCTGTGCCGCCACCCGGTCCACCGCGGCCCGCGCCGAGTGCAGGCGACGTCGCGCGTCGGCCAGCAGCCCGTGCGCGCCGACCACGTCCGGATCGGCTCTCGACGCGGTGTCCAGCTGCAGCAGGGCGGCGTCGACCCGCCGGCGCGCGACCGCCAGCTGTGCTGCCAGCCGTGCCTGTTCGTCCGCATCGGCCGGGTCTGCCCCCAGCAGGCTGTTGGCCGGGCCGCGTTCGGCCGACACCCGGTTGGCCAGGTCAAAGGTCTGCCGCAGCTGGCGCAGGCTGACCAGGTTGTCCTCGGCGGCAGTGAAGCGCAGCGTGCCCTGCACCAGCGCGATGGCCATCAAGGGCAGCGTACAGACCACGAACAGCCCGGCCAGGATCCAGACCCAGGTCCGCAATCCAATGGGCGACGCCTTGCGGGCCATGCAATATTCCCCTGAAGTGCGCTCACTGTAGCGGCCGGCCACGCGGGCGCCAAGCCGCTACCGGGCCAACCGTGCCCGTGGGTATGGCGCACCCGCCGCGAACCCAACGGCAAGGCCGCGCCGGCACTCGGATCGTGGCAATGGCGTCCTGCCCAGCCGCGTCAGATCCAGCGCTGGTCGACCAGTTCGCGCTTCACGTAGGCATAGAACACCGGCGCGGCGACCAGGCCCGGCAGGCCGAAGGCCGCTTCCATCACCAGCATGGCCAGCAGCAGTTCCCACGCGCGGGCCTGGATCTCGCCACCGACGATGCGCGCGTTGAGGAAGTACTCCAGCTTGTGGATCACGATCAGGTACAGCAGCGCCGCCACCGCCACGTAGAACGAGACCGACAGCGCGACGATGGTGATGATGGTATTGGAGATGATGTTGCCCACCACCGGCAGCAGGCCGGCCAGGAAAGTGATCAGCACCAGGGTCTTGGACAGCGGCAGGTGCATGCCGAACAACGGCAGCACGCCCAGCAGGAAGATGGCGGTGAACACGGTGTTGAGCAGCGAGATCTTCACCTGCGCGAACACCACCTGGCGGAAGGCGGTGGCCAGGCGGCTGGTGCGCCCGATCAGCTCCTGCGCCAGCGGGCCCATCTTCGGCAGCGGCAGTTCGTCATACAGCGCGATCATGGCGCCGAGCACCATGCCGATCAGTACGCGCACACCCACCTGGACCACCGAGGTACCGGCCACGCCCAGCTGGCGCTGATGCTCGGCGGCCCAGTCGTTCAGCGCCGCGCGCAGCGCTGGCATGTCTTCGGGAATGTAGGGTTGCAGCAGCGCCGGCACCTGGTGCCGCGAGGTGTTGAGGATCTCCATCAGCCGCGCCAGCAGTGCGTCCGGGCCGCCGGTCTCGTTGCGGAAGAACGAGGCCACGCCGATCCCGGCCAGCACCAGCGCGCTGATGATGATCGCCGACAGCACGATCACCGCGATCGCCCGTGCCCGTCCCGGCGGCAGCCTGCCTTCCACGGTGGACGCCAGAACGTGGGTCAGCTGGAACACCAGCAGGCCGGACAGCAGGGTCACCACCAGGCCCAGTTTCAGCGCCAGCCACATGCCCAGCAGCATCATCAACCAGGCCGCGATCCTGGCAATCGGGGGCTTGGGCGGGGCAACAAGAGCATCTTGCATGGGAGCGCGTCCGGGCGGGGTGGCCCATGGTAGAGGATTGACCCACCGATTCGGCGTGCAGGCT
This sequence comes from Stenotrophomonas sp. PI_27, assembly GCF_027854495.1. Taxonomy (NCBI): domain Bacteria; kingdom Pseudomonadati; phylum Pseudomonadota; class Gammaproteobacteria; order Lysobacterales; family Lysobacteraceae; genus Stenotrophomonas; species Stenotrophomonas sp. PI_27. Next base: position 75,650 of record NZ_JAJNOF010000014.1, on the reverse strand, counting down.
GAACGGGTATTACGCGTTCATCCGGTGGCCGCCCTGCCGCCGCCTGCTGCACTCATTCGCCGTAGCTGGCCGTGTTCTTGCCCTGCCGCTTGGCGTGGTAGAGCGCGCGGTCGGCCAGTGCCAGCCAGTCCTCGACACTGCCCCCGCGCGGCGTGGCGGCAATGCCGATGCTCACGCTGAATTCCACGCCCGGCGTGGCCTGGCGCGCGGCTTCGAGCAGGTGCAGGCGCACGCGCTCGGCCACGTGCATCGCATCGGCGGGCGCGCAGTCGTGCAGCAGCACCACGAACTCGTCGCCGCCGAGCCGCGCCGGGGTATCCCCCGGTCGCGCGAACGTGCGCAACGTCGCCGCGACATGGCGCAGCACCTCGTCGCCGGCGCGGTGGCCATGCGAATCGTTGATGCGCTTGAAGTCGTCCACATCGAGCATCAGCAGGCAGGCAAAGCCGCCCTGGCCCTGCGCCCGGTCCAGTGCCTGCTGCGCGCGCAGGATCAGGAAACCACGGTTGGCCAGCTCGACCAGCGGATCCATCCGGCTGAGCCGCTGCAGCTGGCGGTTCTGCGATTTGACCCGGCGCGCCAGCTGCCAGCTGAGGATGCTGAGGCCGATGCCATAGACGAACAGGAACGGCACACTGAGCACGATCGTGCGCTGCGACGTCACCGGCTGGTACGGAAACCCGAGCGCCCACCAGGCGAGCGCGAAGCCCAGCAGCAGCGCCAGCGTGGCGCGCATCGCCAGGCGCACGCCACCGGCGGCGATCTTGTCGGCCACCAGCAGTGCAGCGAACAGCGCGCTGGGCACGGCGCTCAGCGCCATGAACGCGATCCAGCCACCGCCGAAGAAGGAATCGGCCACCATGCAGCGGAACTGGACGACTGCCGGCTGGCGGGAGCGCCGGGTCAGCAACAAGGCCAGTGCTGGCCACGCCAGTGCGTTGAGCAGCAGCAGGCTCCATGCCGGTCCGCCGTCCCCGCGTTCGAGCATGATCGAGGCGATGGGGATCGCCCCCAGTCCATTGCCAACGAAGCGCATCCAGCCAATGCGCCGTGCCGCGCCAATGCCTTCGACCGCGCCTTCCGTCGAATCGGTGAAGAACGGCATTGCCGACCCCCTTGGACGATCGCACCTGCTGCTACGGCCCTTGCCGGGCTGCCTGCGATGAGTCTGACAGCCCGGCGTCAATTCGGGATCAAGGTTGCACGCTGCCGCGACCGCCCGGTGCCTGCCCGCCGCCGCCCCGCTCCGCGCTCACCCGGGCCTGGGCACCGCCGTCGAACCGCGCAGCATGAAACTGAACTCCAGCGTCTGCTGAAGCGGTACATCGGCCTGATCGATGATCGCGAGCAGCAGGTTGACCGCGCGCTCGCCGATCTCGCGCATGGGCTGGCGGACGGTCGTCAACGGCGGGGTGAGGTAACGCGACGACGCCAGATCGTCGAAGCCGACGACGGACAGGTCGTCCGGCACGCGGATGCCCAGGTCCCGGCAGGCCGCGAGGGTGCCCAGCGCCATCTGGTCGCTGAAGCAGAATACCGCGGTCGGAACAGGCGTGGCGTGCAGCAGCGCCATTGCCGCCGCATGCCCGGAGTCCACGGAAAAGTCACCCGGCACGATGCTGAGCTGGCGCAGGCGGCCACGCGCCCTGCCGGCCGCGCGGACCCCTTCCAGCCGTTGCTGGTGCAGGGGGTTGTCGGGCGGCCCGCCGACCACGGCGATCCGCTCGTGTCCCAGCGCGTACAGATGCTCCATCACGGTGCGTGCGGCGGCCGCATTGTCGATGTGGACGCTGGGGATGCCCAGTGCGGGGTCGAACTCGCACCCGTTGACCACCGGCGCGGCGGCGCCACGCTGCTCGACGATCTCGCGCGCGGTGGGCGGCAGGCGATGCCCGAGCACGATCATGCCGTCGGCCTCGTTGCGCCTGAGCATCTGCGCGTAGCGCTCCTCGCGGTCGGGTTGATGCTGGGTATCGCCCAGCAGGACCGCATAGCCGACCGCCTGCGCGGCCTCCTCCGCCCCCTGCAGGATCTGCGCGAAGAACGGATTGGCGATGTCCGGGACGGTGACCAGGATCTTGCCACTGCGCTGGGTCTTGAGCGTGCGCGCCACCGTGTTGGGCACATAGCCCAACGAGGCGGCCGCCTGTTCGATCCGCGCGCGGGTGGCCGGTAGCACTTTGTCCGGCCGCGAAAGCGCGCGCGACACCGTACCGGCGGACACGCCTACGTGTCTTGCGATGTCGTAGATGGTGGCCATGGCGTTAGTTCTCCTGCCCGCTGTGCACTGCACAACAGGTCCTGCGTAAGCCCCTGCTAGGATAATGCAATCGATTGCATCGAGGGCGAATCACGTTGAAGACGCTCAAGGGTCCAGCGCTGTTCCTGGCGCAGTTCATCGGCGACACAGCTCCTTTTGATCGGCTGGACACGCTGGCCGGATGGGCCGCGGGTCTGGGCTATTCTGGCGTACAAGTCCCCACCTCCGCGCCCCACCTGTTCGACCTGGCCGAGGCCGCCCGCAGCCAGGCGTACTGCGACGACATTGCCGGCATACTGGCCGGGCATGGCGTACAGATCACCGAACTGTCGACCCACCTGCAGGGGCAGCTGGTGGCCGTCCATCCCGCCTATGACGCGCTGTTCGACGGGTTCGCGCCGCCGGAAAAGCGCGGCGATCCGGCCGCCCGCCAGGCCTGGGCGGTGGAGCAGCTGCTGTTGGCCGCCAAAGCCAGCCAGCGGCTGGGACTGACCGCACACGCCACGTTCTCCGGCGCACTGGCCTGGCCCTACTTCTACCCCTGGCCGCAGCGCCCCCCCGGGCTGGTGGATGAAGCCTTCGCCGAACTCGGCCGCCGCTGGCGCCCGATCCTGGATGCCTTCGACGCCTGCGGCGTGGACCTGTGCTTCGAGATCCACCCCGGCGAGGACCTGCACGACGGCGCGACCTTTGAACGCTTCCTCGACGTGGTGGACCACCACCCGCGCGCGAAGATCCTGTACGACCCCAGCCACCTGCTGCTGCAGCAGATGGACTACCTGGGCTTCATCGACCGCTACCACGCGCGCATCGGCATCTTCCACGTCAAGGACGCGGAGTATCGTCCCAGCGCGAGCAGCGGCGTGTATGGCGGCTACCAGGACTGGATCGATCGTCCGGGCCGTTTCCGTTCACTGGGCGACGGCCAGATCGACTTCAGGGCGATCTTCTCGAAGTTCGCCCAGTACGATTTCCCCGGCTGGGCGGTACTGGAATGGGAGTGCTGCCTGAAGCACCCCGAAGACGGCGCGCGCGAGGGCGCCGCCTTCATCCGCGACCACCTCATCCGCGTGACCGAACGCGCCTTCGACGACTTTGCCGACAGCGGCACCGACGCCGCGTCACTGCACCGCATGCTGGGAATCTGAGCCAAGACCGCCCCGGGAGGGCAAGCCATGACGCACGCCATGTCGCGCCTGGGCGCGATGATGTTTCTACAGTTCTTCATCTGGGGGGCGTGGTTCGTCACCCTCGGCACCTACCTGGTGCAGGGCCCGCTACAGGCCAGCGCGAGCCAGGTGGCGACCGCCTTCCTCAGCCAGTCCATCGGCGCCATCGTGGCGCCGTTCCTGGTCGGCCTGATCGCGGATCGCTACTTCGCGGCGCAGCGCATCCTCGCGGTGCTGCACCTGGCCGGCGCGGTGCTGATGTGGCTGGCGTCCACCGCCACCAGCTTCAGTGTGTTCTCGGCCTGCGTGATGGGCTACATGCTGCTGTTCATGCCGACCCTGGCACTGGCCAACAGCGTGGCCATGCGGCACATGCAGTCGCCCGAGAAGCAGTTCCCGCTGGTACGCGTGGCCGGCAGCATCGGCTGGATCATCGCAGGCGTGCTGATCGGATGGCTGGGGTGGGAGCAGGCGCATCGGCTTGAGCTGACGTTCCGCATGGCCGCATTGGCGTCGCTGGTGCTCGGGCTGTATGCGTTCACCCTGCCACACACACCGCCACTGGCACAGCAGCGCGACGCCGGGCTGGGGCAGATCCTGGGGCTGGACTCGCTGCGGCTGCTGAAGTCGCGCGCCTACCTGGTGTTCTTCCTGGCCTCCATCGCCATCTGCATCCCGCTGTCGTTCTATTACAACTTCACCAACCCCTATCTCAACGACCTGGGCGTGCGCGGTGCCGCGGGCCTGCAGTCGCTGGGCCAGGTCTCCGAGGTGCTGCTGATGCTGGCCATGCCCTTCCTGTTCGTGCGGCTGGGGGTGAAGACCATGCTGGCGGTGGGCATGGCGGCCTGGGTGGTGCGCTACGTCCTGTTCGCCTTTGGCGATGCCGGGGGCGGTTTCTCGCTGCTGGTGATCGGCATCGTGCTACACGGCATCTGCTACGACTTCTTCTTCGTTACCGGCCAGATCTACACCGATGCGCACGCCGGCGCTGCCGCGCGCAGCAGCGCGCAGGGCTTCATCACCCTGGCCACCTACGGGGTTGGCATGTTGATCGGCACCTTCCTGTCCGGTGCCGTGGTCGAGCACTTCACCACCGCCGCAGGCCCGGACTGGCAACAGATCTGGTTGTTCCCGGCCGGCGTCGCGCTGGTGGTGCTGGTCGCCTTCCTGCTGCTGTTCCGCGACCGGCCGGTGGCTGCGGCCGCACCATCCACCCTCTGAGGAGACCCGCCGATGCCCCAGCTTGGAATCGCCATCATCGGCACCGGCATGATCGGCGCCGTGCATCGTCGCGCGGCGCTGCTGGCCGGCGCGCAGATCCGTGGCGTGGCCGCGTCCTCCCCGCAGCGTGCACGCGACACGGCGGAGGCGTGGAATGTTCCGCTCGCCTATCGGGACATCGAACAGGTGATGGCCGACCCGCAGGTGCAGGTCGTGCACGTCTGCACGCCGAACCACCTGCACCGTGCCATGGCCCAGGCCGCGCTGGAGGCCGGCAAGCACGTGATCTGCGAGAAGCCGCTGGCGACCACGCTGGAGGATGCGGGGGAGCTGGCCGCGTTGGCCGCCTCGACCGGATTGGTTGCCACGGTGCCGTTCGTCTACCGCTACCACCCGGTGGTGCGTGAGGCCCGCGCGCGCATCGCGCAGGGTGAGCTGGGGCCGTTGCACCTGATCCATGGCAGCTACCTGCAGGATTGGCTGCTGGACCCGGCCAGCAACAACTGGCGCGTGGACCCTGCGCTGGGAGGCACGTCACGCGTGTTCGCCGACATCGGTTCGCACTGGTGCGATCTGGTCGAATGGGTCAGCGGCGAACGCTTCGCCGAGGTCAGCGCGGCGTTCGCCACCGTGATCGCCGAACGCGGCGCGGTCAGCGCGCAGAGTTTCAGCACACCGGCCGCAGGGGGCGCAATGCAGGCGGTCGCAAGCGAGGACGTGGCGGCCGCGATGTTCAGGACCCGGGCCGGTACGCTGGCGTCGTTGACCGTCAGCCAGGTGTCGGCCGGACGCCGCAACCGCCTCTGGTTCGAGATCGACGGCGCCAACGCCAGCGTCGCCTTCGACCAGGAGGATGCCGAGCGGCTGTGGATCGGCCTGCCCGACCAGCGCGAGGAGATCTTCGTGCGCGGGCCCGGCGCGGGCACTGCCGAACAGCGCCGGCTGTCGGTGCTGCCGGCCGGGCACGCGCAGGGCTACGCCCAGTGCTTCGAGGCGTTCGTCGCCGACACCTACCGCGCCATTGAAGGTGAGCGGCCGCAGGGCCTGCCCACCTTCGAAGACGGCCTGCGCTCGGCGCAGATCGTCGATCGTGTCATTGCATCGGCCAGGTCACGCGCCTGGACCGCCATCGGTTGAATCCCGGGAGGATCCCATGATGAACATCCATGTGCGTAGAACTGCAAGCCTTGTCGTGCTGTTGCTCGCTGCCCTGCCCGCCTTCGCGCGGAACGCAGCAGCCCCGCAGCAACCCATCGCCGTGCAGATGTACACGCTGCGCAACGCCGGCTCACTGGACCAGCAGCTGAAGATCGTCCACGACGCGGGCGTGCGCGCGGTGGAAACGGTCGGTACCCAGAACGTCAGCGCGCAGGCGTTGAAGCAGTTGCTGGACCGCTACGCGATCAAGGCGGTTTCGTCGCATGTCCCGTTGACCGAACTGCGCAACAACCTTGATGGCGTGGTGGCGTTCAACCGCGCGATCGGCAACACCACGCTGGTGGTGCCCTACCTGGACCAGAAGGACCGGCCGGCCGATGCCGCAGGCTGGACCGCGCTGGGCCAGGACCTGGGCCGGATCGCCAGGCAACTGCGCGGCAAGGGCATGCAGCTGGCCTATCACAACCACGACTTCGAGCTGGCCGACTTCGAAGGCAGGACCGGACTGGAGCTGCTGTTCGCGGCGGCCGGGCCCGAGCTGCAGACCGAGCTGGACCTGGCCTGGGTCGCGCGTGCGGGTCTGGACCCGGCGGCGATGCTGGGCAAGTTCAGCGGCCGCCTCTTCGCGGTGCATGCCAAGGACAATGCGCCCAAGGGCCAGGCCGAAGACGAAGGCGGATTCGCCGCGGTAGGCCAGGGCGTGCTGGACTGGAACGCGATCCTGCCTGCCGCAGCGGCGGCCAACGTGAAGTGGTACATCGTCGAGCACGACCAGCCACGCGATCCGGGCAAGGTCATCCAGACCGGCGCGGACTACCTGCGTGAACACCTGACCCTCAGCCAGCCCGCTCGTGCGCGGCGCTGATCCGCAAAGGAGCCTTGCTTGGACATCCGCCTGAAACCGATCCTGACCGTGGCCGCGCTCCTGTGCGGCACGACACTGGCAACCGCCGCGTGGTGCAAGGACGACCCTGCCGCCGGGGCGAAGCTCTACTCCGCCAACTGCACCGCCTGCCATGGCGCGGACCGCGCTGGCATGCCGGGTGCGTTCCCGGCGCTCACCGATGTCAACAAGCGCCTGGATGCCGCGCAGATCAAGGACAAGATCAGGAAGGGCGGCGGCCTGATGCCGCCCTTCCCCCAGCTGTCGCAGCAGGAGATCGATGACATCGCCAGCTACCTGGCGAAGTAACGGACCGGGCTACAGCTCGCGCACCCAGATGTTGCGGTAGCTGACCCTGGAGTCATGCTCCTGCAGATAGAGCGGCGCACAGGCATGGGGCGAATACGAGGGCGCCCCGATGTACTCGGTCTTGCCTGCCAGCACGGTGTCATCCTGCACCAGCACGCCGTTGTGCAGCACCGTGATGCGCGCAGGCGAAATCAGCCCGCCTCCCGCCGAGAAGCGCGGGGCCTTCCAGAGGATGTCGTAGGCCTGCCACTGGCCCGGCGCGCGCGAGGCATTCACCCGCGGCATGGCCTGCTTGTAGATGGAGCCGGCCTGGCCATTGGCATAGGTCGGGTTGTTGTAGCTGTCGAGCACCTGCAGTTCATACCGTTCCTGCAGGAAGATCCCGCTGTTGCCCCGGTTCTGGCCGTCGAAGCCCTTCGTGTCAGTGGGCGTGCGCCACTCCACATGCAGCTGGACATCGCAGAAGCGTTGCCGGGTACGGATGCCCTTGCTGCCCGGAACGACCGTCATGGCGCCCCCGGCAACCTTCCAGGGCACGCGTCCGCCCTGCTCCGATTCCCACGCGGACACATCCTTGCCATCGAACAGCACGATCGCGTCGGAGGGGGCCTTGCCTGGCGGCGTGGCCACGACAGCGGGTACGGGGGTCCACACTTCGGTCTTCTTCGGGTCACGTGCAGCGTCGGCACTGTCCTGCGCCGATGCCGATGCCGTGGCCAGCAGGCCGGCGGTGGCCAGCGCTGTGCGGATCATCCTGGTGTTGTCCATCAGCTGGTCCCCCACGCCGGCGTACCGGGGACATAGGCGAGGTCGCCATCGTAGCGTCCCGGCACGGCGACGTACTGCAGCACTCCGGTCGCGCCGACCTTGGAGGTGAAGAAGCCGAAAATGGCCAGCTGCTTGATCATCGTGAAGTAATGCGGCATGGCCTCGCCCTGTTCGGGCGTCCCGGTTTCGGTCACCTCGGCAGGGCGTTCCCTGGCTTCCGCGTCCAGGCGGCGCAGCAGTTCGGTGCGGGCGTCCGGCGTGAGCGACACGAAACGACCGCCTGCGCGCGTGTTGATGTCGGCCAGGCCGGTGCGGAACGCTGCCTGCTGGCGGGCGGTGTAGCAGTCGCTGACGAACGTCGCCATGAACAGGCCGGCGCCGGCATCCTTTGCACCCGGTGTCCGGGTCCGTGGCAGGATGGTCTCGGCGATCTCGTCGAGCATGCCGATATCGGCGTCGGAGAACGCGGGCATCGCCCCGGCTGCCGGAACCTTGCCATGCACCAGGGCCGGCAGGCCGACCATGGCCGTACCGGTGGCGGCGACGATCATCTTCAGCAGTTCGCGGCGGTCCATCACAGGTTCCCCGCTTTCAGTTCGCGCACCGCATGGTCGGCCGCGCGCGCGGTCAGCGCCATGTAGGTCAACGAGGGATTCACGCAGGCGCTGGAGGTCATGCAGGCACCGTCGGTGACGTAGACGTTGGGCGCATCCCAGACCTGGTTGTGCGCGTTCAATACCGAACTCTTCCGATCACGTCCCATGCGCGCGGTCCCCATCTCATGGATGCCCTTGCCCGGGGCGTAGTCGTTGTCGTGCATCTTCACGTCCTTGACCCCGGCCGCCTCCAGCATCTCGGCGGCATCGGCGGCCATGTCCTTGCGCATCGCCAGTTCGTTGGCACGCATGGACACATCCATCGCCAGCACCGGCAGCCCCCACTTGTCCTTGCGGTCGCGGTCCAGGCGGATCGCATTGTCGTGGTGCGGCAGCATTTCACCGAACCCGGTCATGCCGATGCGCCAGTCACCCGGCACCGTCAGCGCCTCCTTCAGATCGGCACCGATGTTCAGCTCGGCGATCTCGCGCGACCAGCCGGTGCGGCTGGCACCGCCCTGGTAACCGAACCCGCGCAGGTAGCCGCGCTTGTCGGACGCGACATTGCGGAAACGCGGAATGTAGAAGCCGCAGGGCCGGCGGCCGAAGTAGTACTTGTCTTCGTAGCCCTCGACCCGGCCCGAGGCGCCCGCACCGAAATGATGGTCCATCACGTTGTGCCCCAGCTCGCCCGACGAAGAACCCAGTCCCCCGTCCCAGACGTCGGTCGCAGAATTCATCAGCAGCCAGGTGGAGTTGAACGACGACGCGTTGAGGAAGATGACCTTGGCGGTGTACTGGTAGGTCTGCCCGGTTTCGGCATCGATCACCTCCACGCCACGCGCACGCTTGCGGTCCTTGTCGTAGAGCACTTCCTTGACGATCGAGAACGGCCGCAGCGTCAGGTTGCCGGTCTTCATCGCCGCCGGCAGCGTCGCCGACTGGGTCGAGAAGTAGGCACCGAAGGGACAGCCCAGGATGCACTTGTTGCGGTACTGGCAGTTCACGCGCCCCTGCTCGGGCATCGGCTGGGTGATGTTGGCCGTGCGCGAGTGGATCATGTGCCGCGTTCCGCCAAAGGCCTTCTTGATCCGAGCGGCCACGTCCTTCTCGACGATGTTCAACGGGATCGGCGGCAGGAACTCGCCGTCCGGGAGCACGTCCAGTCCTTCGCGCGTGCCGGCGATGCCGGCGAACTTCTCCACATGGTCGTACCACGGCGCGATGTCGGCATAGCGGATCGGCCAGTCGGTGGCAATGCCATCCTTGAGGTTGGCTTCGAAGTCCAGGTCGGAAAACCGATAGCTCTGCCGGCCCCACATCAGCGAGCGCCCGCCCACGTGGTAGCCACGGAACCAGTCGAAGCGCTTGGTCTCGATGTAGGGCGAGTCCTGCTCGTTGGCCCACATTCCTTCCAGGTTCTCGGCCAGGCCGTAGTCGCGCATCAGCACCGGGAACGCGGCCTTCATCGCCTGCGTCGGCCGGTTGCGATGCGGGAAATCCCACGCTTCCTTCATCGCGTTGACGTAGTCCTTGACGTGCTCGATGTTGCGCCCGCGTTCCAGCATCAGGACCTTCAGGCCCTTCTCGGTCAGCTCCTTCGCTGCCCAGCCGCCACTGATTCCCGAGCCAACAACAATGGCGTCGTAGTGATTATCTGCCATGGGTCTCTCACCTGGGTGGATATCGTTTCAGACGTCGCAGAGGCGGATCGCCTCGCGCAATGAACCAACAGGATCGGGCGCGGCAGGCATGAACTCCTGCGCCACATACCCCTCGAAACCGGTGTCGCGGATCGCGCGGCAGATCGCTGCATAGTTCAGCTCCTGCTGGTCTCCGATCTCATGCCGGCCAGGCACGCCAGCGGTGTGGTAGTGCTTGAAGCAGGCGTGATGCTTGCCGATGGTGGCGATGATGTCGCCCTCCATGATCTGCATGTGGTAGATGTCGTACAGCAGGCCGAAGTTGTCCGAGCCAAGCCGCTGGCACAGCTCCACGCCCCAGGCCGAGTGGTCGCACAGGTAGTCGCGGTGATCGACCTTGGAGTTGAGCAGCTCCATCACCAGCACGACGCCACGCTTCTCGGCATGCCCGAGGATGCGCTTGAGGCCAGCCTCGGCATTGGCCATGCCGTCATGCGGGTCCATGCCGTTGCGGTTGCCGGAGAAGCAGATGAGATTCCGGTAACCGGCATCGGCCACCAGATCGATGTGCCGCGTGTAGCGCTCTACCAGCGGGTCGTGGAACTCACGGCCGGCAAAGCCCTTGGTAAGGCCCAGCTCCGCGCCGTTGCACATCGAGCTGTACACGCCATGGGCCTTCAGCGTGGGCCAGTCTTCCGGGCCAACCAGGTCGATGGCGGCGAAGCCGATGTCCTTCACCGTCGCGCAGAGCTGGGCGACCGACAGCTGCGGGAAGGTCCAGCGCGCCACGGAGTGCTTCAGGTTGCCCTTCAGCGGTGCAGTGGTGGCGAATGCAGTCCGCGCGCCCACGGTGGTACCCAGGGCCACGCTTCCAGCGACAGCGATACGAAGCGCATCACGTCGTGTCAGCCCACCTGCCGGGACCGGTCTGATCGTATGGATGGACATCCACCTCCCGGCCTCCCAACCGGTATCAAACGCAACGATTCACAGCAATGCAATCGATTGCACCATAGGGGAGGAAACTGGATGCTTGCAAGTTGCGGTGCACGAAAATTGATGCTGCGAAGCACAATGCCAACGACATCGCGCAGAAAGAAAAGCCCCGCATTAGCGGGGCTTTCCTTTCTAACCAGATCCGTCGCCTGAGATGAAATCTACTGGCTTTTTCCTCAAGCGAGCGAGCAAAGTCAGTAGAACTTCGATGCCCCGAGCCAAGGCATTGGCCCTATGCATCCGGGTGCACCCTGCCGCCAGGGCCCAGCACCGCCTCGGAGCCGGCGGATTGAAGAGCTGTATAGCTCGTGACGTCGAGCGACAGTAGTCAACCAAGCCAAGGCTTCGCGAATCACGTACGCATCAGCTCTTTCCGACGACCGACTCAGAAGCCGTCACATTCACCGCCTGCATTGGCTAGTCGGACAGCTTCACGCAGGGATCGCTGGATGTCCGCCACTGAGTTGCAGATATTCTCGGGCGCCACGTCGAACTTCGCGGCGCCGGCCCGACGTTTGAAAGCAGCAAATTCGGACATGCATTGCCCTGCCAGCTTCTTGGCATCCAGCTTCGGCGCAGCCTGAGCCACTGAATTTCCATGCGCGGCGAGGTAGCACTTGTAGTCTTCGGAAAGCGCTCCATCCATACGGAATCGCGACAGCTCAACCAAGTGCCGAGGAGCGGCAGCACTCCTGCTGCCCCCTATCAAGGCGAGACCAAGCTCAGCACCATCTGCTCCTACACAAGCATATGGCGTCTGAGAGCACAGCGACTTGCTCTCGGAACTTTTGTGCACCACCAGCGAGGCAAGAATAGAGTGTTCGGCCATCTCGATGTCCGCCGCGAGTCTTTCTGACAGCGGACGGGCGGCTAGCGAGGACCCAAATTGAGCACAAAAGACGAAGCACGAAATCAGTGCGGTGGTTTTCATCGACTCACCAGAAACGTCGGAAAGGCGCGTAAACTGGCACATCTTAACTCTCCACGCCTGCTCGGGGGCGAATCAAGAACAGCACTCTCGCGCAAAAACTTGAGAACTCATTGAAGACAACGCTGCCAGCCAGGCACGGCTCGGAGAGCAACCGAACCAAGGCGTAGAACTCGTGACGTCGAGCGAAAGTAACCGATCAATCCAAGGCTTCGCGATTAGCGAACGCTTCAGCTATTCGTCTTCGTCACCTGCAGCCTCAAGTCTATCGTTAATGAACTGAAGTGCCTTGCGGTGCTCTTCAAGGACCGTGTCGTGAGCGGGCATTCCAGGACGAGCAACCTTAGAGAAGGCATGAATGACCTCCTTAACTTCCTCGTATCGCTCCAACCGAAGCAAGCAATCCACCAATCCAGACGCGACCAACACATCGTGAGGACGAAGCTTCTCAAGCCCACGAAGTGCCCACAGGGACAACTCAGCATCATCGCTCCGAAACCCAATCCCAACAAGAAACAACCACGCGGCGTCACAAGCAGGATCGCGCTTTACAAGATTCAAAAGGTGGTCACGCGCGCCATTGTCGTCACCCGCCTCAAGCATCTTGGTAATTTCATTAATATCCATCAAGATCGCTCTGCTTCATTAACTTCTGACACCGATAGGGAACGCACCCAAGCATGCAGCGCGCCAAGTTCCCACCCCAGACGCCCCGCAATCGAGCATAGGCTCGCGGTAACTGTGTCCACGCGGTGTGCAACAGCCCCGCACCAGCTCGTTAGGCTTATGCCTGTCCTTCGCACGCCGTATCAAGACCCGCCGAAGCCATGCACCAGCGATGGGCTCGCGCAGACGGCTTTCCCGTGCCGCTCTCCATTCTGATTCGCTATGGTGTGTCGCCAGTCATCCATCAACACCCTGCCGCAAGTAGAAGGTCAGATCACGGCCGGATTCTGCCGAACGAAAAAAAAGGCCCCCATCCGCAACGATGAGGGCCTCTATCAACACTAAAACCGTCAAGTAGGAATTAGAACGGAATATCGTCGTCAGCGAAGTCGTCCATCGGCGGCGCCTGCTGCGGCTGCGGGCGCTGGTTGCCGCCCTGGTTGCCGTAACCCCCGCCCTGGTTGCCGCCCTGGTTGCCATAGCCACCGCCCTGGCCGCCACGCTGGCCACCGCCGCCGCCGTACTCCTGGCGCGGCGCCTGCTGGCGCTGCGGACGATCGCCGCCATAGTTGCCACCACCGCCACCGCCACCGCCACCGCCGCCGCCTTCACCGCGGCCGCCCAGCATCTGCATTTCATCGGCGATGATGTCCGTGGAGTACTTCTCCACGCCGTCCTGGCCGGTGTACTTGTCGTAGCGCAGGCTGCCTTCGACGTAGACCGAGCTGCCCTTGCGCAGGTACTCGCCGGCGATCTCGCCGAGCTTGCCGAAGAACACCACGCGGTGCCATTCGGTGCGCTCCTGCTGGTTGCCATCCTTGTCCTTGCGGACGCTGGTGGTGGCCAGGCTGATGCGGGTGATCGCCATGCCGCCCTGGGTGTACTTCACGTCCGGGTCGTTGCCGAGATTGCCGACCAGGATGACTTTGTTGATGCCGCGCGCCATAGGTACCTTCGTCCGTTGTCCAGGGGCAGACCGCCAGTGATAGCACAGCCCCGGGCGGGGTGCAGTACGCTGGGCCGCCCCTGGTGAAATTTGGGGGAATGCGAGAACGACGCATCTTACCATTGCCGCCGCCATCCGCCCGGTCAGGACACCCCGACCGCACCGAAGGATCAGGCTGATTTCCTTGTCCGGCAATGACTTACCTGCGCCCAGGCCGACATTGAGAGGGGCATTCGCGTCTGCGCATGGCATCATGCCCGGGCACCTTCCACCTGCCCGCTCCGCCCGCACATGACGATCAAAGGCAAAGCCACCTCCCTGGACATCGCCCACCTGGCCGGGGTCTCCCAGCCGACCGTGTCGCGGGCCCTGCGTGGCAGCCCGATGGTCAACGCCGAGACCCGTGAGCGCATCCTGCGCATTGCCCGCGAGCTGAACTACAAAGTCGACAAGAATGCCTCCAGCCTGCGCCTGCGCAATGCCGGCACGCTGGCCCTGCTGTTCTTCGAGGACCCGACCAACGACGACTCGCTGATCAACCCGTTCTTCCATTCGATGCTGGGCTCGATCACCCGCGCCTGCGCGCTGCATGGGCAGGACCTGCTGGTCTCGCTCCAGCAGCTGTCCACCGACTGGCAGGCCGATTACGAGGACAGCAACAAGGCCGACGGCATCATCCTGCTCGGCTACGGCGACTACCACGAATCGCGCGACCGCCTGCAGCGGCTGGTCGAACAGGGCACGCATTTCGTGCGCTGGGGCGCCGCCCTGCCCGGCCAGCCCGGTGTCTCGATCGGCAGCGACAACTTCCAGGGCGGGCATGACATCACCACCCACCTGTTGCAGCAGGGCTGCCGCCGCATCGCCTTCCTCGGCCATGCCTCCAGCCATTACCCCGAATTCCAGGAGCGCTACCGCGGCCACGTCGCGGCCCTGCAGGAACATGGCCTGGCCGCCGAACCGGCGCTGCAGCACGACGCCATCACCACCGAAGCCTCTGGCCAGCAGGCCTGCCAGGCGCTGCTGGCGCGCGCTGAACCAGTCGATGCGATCTGCGCGGCCAGCGACCTGATCGCCATCGGCGCGATCCGCGCCCTGCGCGACGCCGGGCTGCGCGTACCGCAGGACGTGGCGGTCACCGGCTTCGACGACATCCCGCTGGCGGCTTCGGTGTCCCCGGCGCTGACCACCGTACAGCAGGACACCAAGCAGGCCGGGCAGCTGCTGGTGGAACGCCTGCTGGCGCTGATCGGCCGGCAGCCGGTGGACAGCCAGAGCATTCCGGTGAAGCTGGTGGTACGCGAATCGTCCCTGCGCGGGTAAGCGCCGTCCCTGCCAACGCGCGACGGCGGGATTTCCCCCCCCATGACCAACGGCGGATGCGGACCGGGGCGATTGCGCGGATAACGCGCAGACAACGTCCAGGGAAAGGTGTACGTCGCATGCTGAAGATCGATTCGCTGTCCAAGACCTACGCCAACGGCGTGCACGCTCTCAACAACGTCAGCCTGGACATCCCGCGCGGCATGTTCGGCCTGCTTGGGCCCAACGGCGCTGGCAAGTCCTCGCTGATGCGCACGCTGTCCACCCTGCAGGAAGCCGACAGCGGTACGGCCGTCCTCAGCATTCCGGGCGAGGCACCGATCGACGTGCTGCGCGACAAGGACGCGGTGCGTCGCCGCCTGGGCTACCTGCCGCAGGATTTTGGCGTGTACCCGAAAGTCAGCGCGCTGGACCTGCTGGAACACTTCGCGGTGCTCAAGGGACTGACCCAGCGCGCGCAGCGCCGCGAAGTGGTCGATGGACTGCTGCAGCAGGTGAACCTGTGGGACGCGCGCAAGCGCAAGCTCGGCACCTACTCCGGCGGCATGCGCCAGCGCTTCGGCATTGCCCAGGCATTGCTGGGCGACCCACGGCTGGTGATCGTCGACGAGCCCACTGCCGGCCTCGACCCGGAGGAACGCAACCGCTTCCTCAACCTGCTGGCCGCGATCGGCGAGAACGTGGCGGTGATCCTGTCCACCCATATCGTCGAGGACGTGACCGACCTGTGCCCGACGATGGCGATCATGAACAAGGGCCAGGTACTGCTGAGCGGCCGCCCCAGCGAGGCGATCGACGCCCTGCAGCACCAGGTCTGGCGCAAGCAGGTCGATCCTTCGGAGCTGGCCGAGCATGAAGCGCGCCATGTGGTGCTGTCGACCCGGCTGGTCGGTGGCCGCCCGGTGATCCATGTGCACAGCGCCAACGACCCCGGCGACGGCTTCGCGGCCGTGGCCCCCGACCTCGAGGACGTGTACTTCCAGCGCCTGCGCCTGCAGGCCCGTGCCCGCGCGGCAGCCTGAGCGGAGCACGCCATGATCCTCAACTTCTTCCGTTTCGAGCTGCGCGAGCAGCTGCGCTCGCCCCTGCTGTGGCTGCTGGCCGGGCTGTTCGCCCTGCTCGCCTTCGCCGCCGCGTCCAGTGACGCCGTACAGATCGGTGGCGGCAGCGGCAACGTGCACAGCAACGCGCCGACCGTGATCGCACAGATGCTGGGGATCTTCACCCTGCTCGGCATGCTGGTGACTGCGCTGTTCGTCAGCAATGCGCTGCTGCGTGACTTCGAACTGGGCACCGCCGAATTGATCTTCGCCAGCCCGGTGAAACGCCGCGACTACCTGGCCGGGCGCATCGCCGCGGCCCTGGCCACCGGCCTGCTGTTCTACCTGCTGGTCGCTTTCGGGCTCTGGCTGGCACCGTTCATGCCCTGGGTGGACGCCGAGCGCATGGGGCCGATCAGCTGGCAGGGCTATGCCTGGAGTTTTGCGGTCATCGTCATTCCCAACCTGTTGTTCACCACCGCGCTGCTGTCATTGCTGGCGGCGGTCACCCGTTCGATCCTGTGGGTCTACATCGGGCTGGTGGCCTACCTGGTGCTGTTCGGCGCCAGCGCGGCGGTGCTGCGCGACATCGACAACACCTGGCTGGCGGTGCTCAGCGAGCCTTTGGGCATGCGCGCCCTGTCGCGCACCATCCGCTACTGGTCCACCGCCGAACACAACAGCGGCGTTCCCGGCCTGGCAGGCTACCTGCTGGCCAACCGCGCGCTGTGGCTGGGCGTGACGGCGCTGCTGTTCGCCGCCACGTTCGCCCTGTTCCGCACCGAGCGCAGCGGCAGCGGCCGTCGTCGCTGGGGCCGCCGGCAGGCGCAGCCGGTTGCCGACGCCGCAGCGCTTCGCCCCACCCGCTCCCCGTTGCCGCGCGTGGTTCCGGCATTCAGTGCGTCCACCGCGTGGCAACAGTTCCTGCGCCAGGTGCGCTTCGATACACGCGGTGTACTGCGCAGCGTGCCGTTCATCGTGCTGCTCGTGCTGGGCATGGCCAATTTCCTGCCCAACGCGCTGTTCCGGCAGACCCTGTACGGCACCTCGATCTGGCCGGTCACCTCGCAGATGATCATGGGCCTGCAGGGCGCTTTCAGCTGGCTGCTGGTGATCATCGTGCTGTTCTTCGCCGGTGAGCTGGTGTGGAAGGAACGCAGCGCGCGCATCAACGAAGTGACCGATGCCATGCCGGTGCCGAACTGGGTACCGCTGCTGGCCAAGTTCACCGCGCTGCTGGCAGTGATCATCTGCTTCCAGGCCGCCGGCGCGCTGGCGGCGATGGGCGTGCAGCTGGTAAAGGGCTACACCCACCTGGAGCCGCTGCTGTACCTGCGCAGCCTGGCGATGGATTCGGTGATCTACCTCCTGATGGGAGGCCTGGCCCTGGTGCTGCAGGTGCTCACCAACAACAAGTTCCTCGGCTACGCGCTGCTGATCGTGGTGATGATCGGCCAGGGCGTGCTCGGCATGCTGGACTACACGCAGAACCTGTACAACTTCGGTGGCTGGCCCAACGCTCCCTATTCGGACATGAACGGCTACGGCCACTTCCTGCCGGGGCAGCTGGCATTCCAGGGCTACTGGGCACTGTTCCTGCTGACCCTGATGTGCCTGGCGTCGGCATTCTGGGTGCGCGGTGTCAGCCAGGGCCTGCGCCAGCGCCTGGCCCTGGCCGGCCGCCGCCTGCGCGGCCCGACCGGCGTCTTTGCCGGACTTGCGGCATTGGCCTTCGCCGGCGTGGGCGGCTGGCTGTACTGGAGCACCAATATCCGCAACGAGTTCATCTCGCCCGACCAGCAGCTGGACCTCCAGGCCCGCTACGAGCGCGAGCTGTCGAAGTACCGCACCCTGCCGCAGCCGCGCATCGTGGCAGTGGACAACCGCGTGGACCTGTTCCCGGAATCGCAGTCGATGGTGATCGATGCGAACTGGACGGTGCGCAATACCCATGCCACGCCGATCCAGGACGTGCATGTTTCGATGGGCGATGACAAGCAGCTGGTCGACGTCGACCTGGGTGGGCAGACGCTGTCGTTGCGCGATGCCGATCTCGGCTACCGCATCTACCGCCTGCAGAAGCCGCTGCAGCCGGGCGAAACCCGCAACGTGCATTTCCGGGTGGTGCAGAAACCCAACGGCATCACCGCCGGTCAGGCGCCGAGCAACATCGTGGACAACGGCACCTTCTTCAACAGCCGCGTGCTGCCCTCGTTCGGCTACAACGAGGGCGCCGAAATCACCGATCGCAACGAGCGGCGCAAGCGCGGCCTGGGTGAACCACGGCGCATGCCCAGGCTGGAGGACGAAGCGGCGCGCGCCAACACCTACATTACCAACGATGCCGACTGGCTCGACTTCCGCACCACGGTCTGCACCGCACCAGACCAGGTGGCGCTGGCCCCGGGCTACCTGCAGCACGAGACCACGGTCAACGGCCGGCGCTGCTTCAGCTATGCCATGGACCGGCCGATGCTGAACTTCTATGCCTATCTCTCGGCACGCTGGGAGGTGCGCAAGGCGAAGTACAAGGACATCCCGATCGAGGTCTACTTCGATCCGGCGCACGGCTACAACGTGGACCGGATGATCGAGGCGGTGCAGAAGTCGCTGGCCTATTACGAGGCGAACTTCACCCCGTACCAGCACCGCCAGGTACGCATCATCGAGTTCCCGGGCTATGCCCGCTTCGCGCAGTCGTTCGCCAACACCATCCCCTATTCCGAGGCCATCGGTTTCATCGCCGACCTGCGCGACCCGGACAAGGTGGACTACGTGTTCTACGTGACCGCGCATGAGATCGCGCACCAGTGGTGGGCGCACCAGGTGATCGGCGCCAACGTGCAGGGCGCGACCGTGCTGTCCGAATCGCTGTCGCAGTACTCGGCCTTGATGGTGATGGAGCAGGAGTACGGCCGCCAGCACATGCGCCAATTTCTCAAGCGCGAACTGGACGGCTACCTGTCCGGCCGCGGTGGCGAAGCCATCGAGGAACAGCCGCTGGAACGCGTGGAAAACCAGCAGTACATCCACTACCAGAAGGGTTCGCTGGCCTTCTACCGCCTGCGCGAGGAGATCGGCGAGCAGGCGCTGAACCGTGCGTTGAAGCGCTTCCTGCAGGACAAGGGCTACCAGCAGCCGCCGTACACCACCTCACGCGAGCTGCTGGGCTACATCCGCGCCGAGACCCCGGCCGACCGCCAGCAGCTGGTCACCGACCTGTTCGAGAAGATCAGCTTCTACGACAACCGGGTGATGGCCGCCAGCGCCCGCAAGCGCGATGACGGCCGCTACGACGTGACACTGGACCTGCACGCGGCCAAGCAGTACGCCGACGGCAAGGGCAAGGAAAGTGACGGGAAGATGGATGACTGGGTCGAGGTTGGCGTGTTCGCCAACGGGCCGTCGGGCAAGGAGCGCGACCAGAAGGTGCTGTACCTGCAGCGCCACCACATCACCAGCGCCGCGCCGAAGATCACGGTGACGGTGGATGAAAAGCCGGATGAAGCGGGCTTT
The DNA here is from genome assembly GCF_027854495.1 of Stenotrophomonas sp. PI_27. NCBI lineage: Bacteria > Pseudomonadati > Pseudomonadota > Gammaproteobacteria > Lysobacterales > Lysobacteraceae > Stenotrophomonas > Stenotrophomonas sp. PI_27. Next base: position 56,225 of record NZ_JAJNOF010000014.1, on the reverse strand, counting down.
GACCCGTACAACAAGCTGATCGACCGGGTGAGCGATGACAACCGGCGCAAGGTGACGATGTGAGGAACGGGGCGCCGGCCGATGCGCCGGCGCTCCGCGCAACACATGCGGGGCCTGGAGTGGCCTGACTTGGCTCGCCCTACTGTAGTGCCGGGCCATGCTCGGCACACTGTCCACGACAGCCGCGAAGGTTCAGCGCACCGGGGATTTTGGCCCCAGCAACGCAAGCAGCACGAAAACCACGATCGAGGCGACGGTGCCGAGCGCCGCCGGTAATCCGAACGCCCAGGCCGAACGACCCTGCTGGTGCGCCCACTGGGCCAGATGCCAGGCCGCGCCCAGGTTGATCAGCCAGGCAATGAAGAACACCGGCCACAGCACCATGCCCACCGCGCGCAGCACGGGCATGGACACCAGCGCGGCGACAATGGCCGCGATCAGGAAGACCAGCGCGGAGCGAGAATGGCGTGCCGTGGACACGCTCATGCGGCTAACCTGCGCACCATCACCAGCACGCGATAGCTGCGGTTGTCGGCTTCCTGCAGCGGCTTCCAGCCCAGCCGCGCATACAGCCCACCGTCCAGGGCCTCGGTCTGCAGGAAGAGATCGGAAACCCCCATCCGCACCGCCTGCGCCGCTGCTTGCTCCACCAGCGCGCCAGCCAGCCCACGCCCGCGATGGCTGTCGGCCACGAACACGCTGCCCAGCCAATGCTCGTACTGTGGGAACGCCTGCATTTCCCGCCGCTTGAGCTGGACTGCGCCAACCACTTGACCGTCATCGAATGCGGCGATCAGGTGCGGGAAACCTTCGGCATCCTGTGGCGGATTGAGCCGCTGCAGTTCCTGTTCCAGTGTCAGGCCGGCGTCCTGACCCCATTCCGCGTGGTACCACTGGGCTAATTGCTGCCGTTCCGGTGCGTCGGCGGGTAGTCCCCTGAATTCCATGGCAATGCCTCGATCCCCAAGTCACCCAAGGGGATCATGGACGGCGCCCGAAGGGAAGCCTTCTGTAGAGTCGAGCCATGCTCGACACATCAGGCCATGCGCGAAAGGCATTCGAGCATGGCTCGACGCTACAAATGGCGCGACGGCAACTCAGCCTTGGGCGAAGTCCTTCAGGATCTCGCCGACGCCGCTGGGCGAGATCTCGAAGCCCAGCGGAGTGCCCGGATTGATCACCACGCCGTAGCCACCCGGCACGCGGCGCAGCACGTCCAGCATCCGCCAGCGGATCTGGTGTTCGGCCTGCTGGCTGTAGATGCCCACGCGCGACGGATCGGTGAACACGGCCACGTGCAGGGTGCCCTGCTTGTCGAACAGCAGCGGGTCGAAGCCGCTGCCATCGGGGGTCACCAGGCTGCCGGTCAGCAGCACCACCTCGGAGGCGACGAAGGCCTCCATGAAGGCGCGGATCGGCACCGCGCCGTCCATCGCCGCCTTCAGCAGGGTTTCGATCGGGGTCTGCGGGGCGAGGTCGGTCATGGCGGTGCGGCACGGCGTGAGGGGGGCCTATTGTGCCGCATAGGGTCGCCCCGGTAGTGCCGGCCGCTGGCCGGCACCTGAAGGGACCATGGATTCATGGGTTGCCGGCCGGCGGCCGGCACTACCGCCCCAGGCGCACGTCCCGCGCCTTCTGGTCGGCCATCGCCTTGTCCAGCTCGGCCTGCAGCGCGGGCTGCTGTACCGGCGCATCCAGCACGTAGACTTTCACCCCGTGCGCAGGCACTTCAGTCTGCAGGCGGTTCTTCACCTTCACCTCGCCGCCGCCCAGCGCATCGCGCCAGCGGCCCGCCTGCAGGTAACGCGCCACGGTGAAGGTCCGGGCCTGTTCGCCCTTGTTCAACAGCACCAGCGCGGTCTGCGCCACGTCGCCGTGCTGCAGTACGCGGAAGAACACCGCCTCGTCGCCCTGCAGCCGCTCGTTCACCTGCAGGCCACGCTGCAGCGCCGGAGTGGCCTCACGCAGCCTGGCGATGCGCTGCAGCGGTGCAAAGATCGGGCTCTGCGGCGCGGCGTCGACACGCTCCTGGCCAAAGTAGGCGCGGTTGCCGGCGTGCTCGGCGCGACCGCGCATGAAGCCGGTTTCCGAGCCGTAGTAGACCACCGGAATGCCGCGCGCGGTGAACAGCCAGTTGTGCGCATCGATGAAGCCGTTGTCGCTGGCCTGCAGGCGAGGCATGTCATGGTTGTCGTAGAAGCTCATCAGCTCGTACGGGTTGGCGTAGGGACCGCCACTCAGGTACAGCGGCTCGGCCAGGACTTCAAAGCCCTTGCCGGCGGTGCCGAAGGCCTGCTCCAGCGCCCCTCGCAACGGGAAGTCGAGCACGCTGACGTTGGCGTTGGCCGGCCAGGTGTGCTCGGCAATGCGCGCGGCATCGTAGTCGAACGCCTCGCCGAACATGAACATGCCCGGATGCTCGGCGCGGATGCGCTTGACGAAGGCGTGCCACCACGGGTGCGGCAGCCAACCGATGGTGTCGATGCGCAGTGCATCCACGCCCTGCGCGGTCCATTGCAGGTAGGCGCCCACCAGGTAATCCATCACCGCCGGGTTGTCCTGGTTGAAGTCGGACAGCTCGGCCAGATTGCCGTCGAAGATCGAACCGTCCTTGCTGTCGACCGGTCCGATGTTGTTGTAGAACGCGTGCAGCGGGTTGTGCTTCGGATCCAGCTTCTGGGGCGGCAGGTTCTGGTGGTCGGCGATCAGCCTGCCCTCCTTGTCGAAGATCTGCCCGAACTGCGGCTGCCGCGTTGGCATGGTCCAGGCCGGCGAGCCGTGGTTGCCGACAATGTCCAGCACCACCTTCAGGCCCGCGCCATGCAGCCCTTTGGCCAGCCCGGCGAAGTCCAGGTCCTTGCTGGGCAGGTGCTCGTCGAGCTTGTAGAAGTTGATGCCCCAGTAACCGTGATAGCCGGTCTTGCCGCGGTCGGTCAGCGTACTGGTGCAGCTGATCGGCTTGCTGCCGGTAAACGCCTCGTTCGGATTGTCGACGATCGGCGTGATCCACACCGCGCCGAAGCCGAGGTCGCGGATGTACTGCGCATTGTCGAGCACGCCACGGAAGTCACCGCCGAGGTAGCCGATGTTGCCGTCCACCTTGTCCGGGCACGGCACCGGAATATCGAAGGTGCGGTGCGCGCCGCCCTGGTCGCGATGATCGTTGGCCGGATCACCGTTGACGAAGCGGTCGGTGACCACGAAGTACACCGCATCGCTGGCGAACGGCTCGGTGGTACCGACGTAGTCCTGGCGCGGCGCGGCCGCCGCCTGGCCGGCCAGCAGTACAAGGGAAACAGCAACAGACAGCGCACCACGCATCACACCACCTCCGGACGGGACGGAACCCGCAGCACGCACAGGCCGGCGACGAACAGGCTGCAACCGCCCAGCACCAGCACCTGCATCGGCTGGCCGCCCAGCCAGGCGCGCAGGGCAAAGCCAAGCGCACTGGCAGCGACCAGCTGCGGGATCACGATGAAGAAATTGAAGATGCCCATGTACACGCCCATCTTCGACGCCGGCACGCTGTCGGACAGCAGTGCATACGGCAGCGAAAGGATGGATGCCCAGGCGAAGCCAACGCCCACCATCGACAGCAGCAGCCAGTGCGGATCGCGGATGAACATCAATGAGACCAGGCCGGCGCCGCCCAGCCACAGGTTGACCAGGTGGCTCCAGCGCAGGCCGATCGCACGCACCAACGGTGGAATCAGCACTGCGGCCAGCGCGGCAAAACCGTTGTAGGCACCGAACAGCACACCCACCCAGTTGGCGCCCTCGTTGTAGGCCGCCGACTGTGGATCGGTCGAACCGAAATGGGTGCCCGCCACTGCGGCGGTGGTGTAGATCCACATCGCGAACAGCGCGAACCACGAGAAGAACTGCACCCACGCCAGGCGACGCATGGTGATCGGCATCGCGCGCAGGTCACCCACGATGGCGGCCAGCATGTGGGTGGCCGGCAACGCGCGCGCGGCCGCCAGCAACAGGCCATAGCCGGCGCACAGGCCCGCCAGCACGTACAGCATCCTGTCGCCTTGCCGCCAGGTGATCAGCAGGGCCAGCAACACACCCAGCCCGAGCCACAAGGCCACCTGCGTCCACGGTGCAGGACCACTGATCACCGCTGCTGCGTGGTGTGCCGGAGGTTCGGCATCATCGAAACCGGCCAGCTCTGCCGGCGAGTATTCGCGGGTGCTGACTACTGTCCAGGTGATCGCCGCCAGCAGCACCACCGCGCCGAAATAGAACGCATAGCGCACGGTGTCGGGCACTTCCCCGGCGGCTGCGGTGTTGGCGACACCGAAATGAGCCAAGATGAAGGGCAGGAAGCTGGCGACGATCGCACCCACGCCGATGAAGAAGCTCTGCATCGCGTAGCCGGCGGGGCGCTGGCGCGGTGCCAGCTGGTCGCCGACGAAGGCACGGAACGGCTCCATCGATACGTTGATCGACGCGTCCAGCACCCACAGCGTGCCGGCGGCGATCCACAGCGTCGGTGAGTTCGGCATCACCAGCAGCGCCAGCGTGGTGAGCACCGCCCCGATCATGAAGAACGGACGGCGGCGCCCCCATCGCGTCCAGGTGCGATCGGACAGGTAGCCGATCACCGGCTGGACCAGCAGGCCGGTCAGCGGCGCCGCGATCCACAGCCCGGGCACCGCATCCATGTCCGCGCCCAGCGTCTCGAAAATGCGGCTGGCGTTGGCATTCTGCAGGGCGAAGCCGAACTGGATGCCGAGGAACCCGAAGCACATGTTCCAGATCTGCCAGAACGACAGCTGCGGCTTGGCCGGACGGTTCATGGTGCGCCCTCTGCGGCCGCAACCGGCGCCACCGTCAGTGCCCGCACCTGGGCCTGGTTCACCACGCCATCGCGCCCGCCCTTGCCGCCGGTGTAATGCGCGAAGTGCTGCAGCGCGCTCATGTTGAACCCCTCTTCAAGCGTGATCGTGCAGCGGCCCCTGGTCACCGGGAACGTCGCCGAGGTCGAATCCTGCACGGCTACGCTGTGCGGCAGGGTGACCGTACGCCGCTGCAGCGGCTGGCCCGGGCATTGCAGCGCCAGCTGTTTCACTGCAGCCGTCACCCCGGTGTTGATCGGCCCGCTGGGGTTGCTGTACTGCAGGCGCAGGCGTAGCTGCCCGGCTTTGGCCGGGGTGAACTGCCAGCGCGTTGCGCCCTTCAGCAGCTGCTGCGGACCGACGCAGCGCATCGGGCTGTGCAGCGACTCCAACGCCCCGTCGCGCATGGTCAGGCTGAGGCAATGCTGCAGGCCATCATCGACGATACGTGCCACACCCTGCGTGATTGCAGTCACCGCCCGGCCGTCCCGCCACAGCACCTGGCCTTCGGCCACCGGCACCGACCAACCCTTGCCGCTGCGTCGTACCTGCGGTACGGCCGGGGTCGCCGGCGCGCGCGCATTGGCATCGGCCGTGCTGACGGGCAACGCACGCGACGGCGCGGCCACCAGCTGTACGGTGGTCGTGGTGCCCCGCGTCTTCACCGTGCCCGCCACCAGCAGGCCATCACCCACCTGCTTCGGGCGCTCCAGCACATAACGCTTGCCATCGGCCTCCAGGGAGATGCGGCGCTGCTTGCCGAACAGTTCGGGCACCAGCGCGGCCGGCAGCTTGGGCTGCACGCGGCCATCGTCCTGCACGCCGAACACGCCTTCGACCACCATCGACAGGTACCCCGCCACCGACCACAACTGGCGTTCGGAATTGACCACCGGGCCGCTCAGCGCGCCTTCCTCGACATGCACGGCCTGGCTGACCAGTTCGTAGTTTTCCATGTTCGAACCGGCCAGGGCGGCGCCGCGCATCAGCGAGCGGATTTCGGCGGCGATGCGCGGCGCATCGTCCAGCTGCCGCGCCGCGCGCAGCGCGTAGGCGCTGACGAACGGCCAGATCGCGCGGTTGTGGTAGATCGGCTGCTGCGCCTCCTGCGGCCACACCACCGGGCTGCCAGCCGGTGCCCTCGGATACGCGGCCAGCGCGCGGTGCGCGCGCTCGGGCGGCAGCACTCCGGCCAGGATGCCCAGCGACAGGCCGAGCAGATCCACCTTGGCATACGGCACCGGGTGCGCGGCTTCGCCGATGTAGCTCATGTACTGGCCCATGTCCTCGCGCCAGAAGCGTGTATCGATCTGCTGCGCCAACGCATCGGCCCACGCCCTGTAGTCGGCCGCACGGGCGTCGCCGCGCTGACCGGCCAAGCGTTCGGCCAGGCGCAGTGCCTGGTAGTGCAGCACGTTGGTGGACAGCGCGTAGGAATCACCGATGAAGCGCACGTCCTCGCGGGTCCAGTCCGGATAGGTCTGCTCGCGCCAGTCCAGGAACGAGGTCTCGCCACGGTACAGGCCCATCTGCGCGTCGAATACCATCGCGCGGTCCTGCGCCAGCGTGCCCTGCAGTGCCTGCCAGACCTGGTCGGCAAACACGCGATCCTCCAGCAGGTGGCGAGCCGCCAGGAACCACACCACCCGGTCGCTGCTGATCGGCCAGCTGCCACCGGAACCGGTGTCCTGCGCCACGAACAGGCCGGGCGTACGCCCGTCACGGGCTGCCGACAGCTTGAACTGCAGCGACTGCCGGGTCCGCTGCGGGTCCAGCCGCGCCAGCGCCAGATCGGCGGCGAAGCTGACATCGCGGGTCCACACATAGGGCCAGCGCGCACCGGTCTGGAAGCAGTCGCACGGGACCGGCCGGCCCTCGTCGAACGCCGGATCGCGGATCGCGTCCACCCGGTCCTGGTCCATCTCCTGTTGGGCCAGCGCGAACAACGCATCGAACATGACGCTGTCGGTGTGGCTGCGCATCGGCATGGGCGCGATGCACACCTCTCCCTTCGGCGCATGCAGCACGAAGCCACCCTTGGCAGCCGCTTCGGCGCGCGCGTTGCGGCCGTCGAATTGCAGGTCGGCCGCCTGCGCGGTCGAACCCAGCGCTGCCCCCAGGGCAGCGGTCAGGCAAATGATCTTCAGCATCGAAGCGGCGGACCGGCTTGCGCCCGTCGGCCTCCCTCCCTCTCTGCACGCGTTGTAGGTCCGCACCGTCGTTGCCGGCGGGCGGGCGCGGCCCCTCCCTCAAGGTGCCCTGGCCCCATGGTAGACGCGGGGCTGTCAGCTGCGTCCAGTTGCATACGTATTCATGGCATCGCGCGGTGGCGCGCCCGCCGCGCTGGCTTATGGTCCGGGTCTGCCAACGGCGCCTTGGGAGGGGAACTGCCGATGTCATCCACTGCTGTACGCGCGGTGTTCGCGCACATGCTCGGCCTGGCCCTGATCGGGTGGGCCACGCTGGCACAGGCCACGCCGCAGGTGGCCAGCGTCGAATCGCCGGGAAAGGTATTGAAGGTCAGTCTGCTGCTGGATGGCGGCACCGCCCGCTACCGTGTCGAGCGCCTGGGCGACACCGTGGTGGAGGATTCGAAGCTCGGCTTTGCCTTGCGCGACGGCCGCCTGGACCGCGATTTCGCCCTGCTGGGCCAGCAGCGGCGCAGCGTCGATGACACCTGGGAACAGCCATGGGGCGAACGCCGGCTCACCCGCAACCACTTCAACGAGCTGACCGTACAGCTCGCCGAAACCACCGGCGGCAAGCGACGGCTGGATGTGGTGTTCCGCGTCTACGATGATGGCCTTGGCTTCCGCTATGTGTTCCCTGAACAACCGAACCTGCGCGAGGCCATCATCGATGACGAACTGACCGAGTTCGCCATCGCGCCCGAATCAACCGCCTGGTGGATTCCCGCCGGCGAGCCGATCCACTACGAATACCTGTACCAGCGCACGCCGCTGCGCGAAGTGCCGCTGGTGCATACGCCGATGACCCTGCGCAGCCGCGACGGCCTGCACGTGGCGATCCACGAAGCGGCGCTGGTGGACTATGCCGGCATGTGGCTGCGCCGGACCGAGGGACAACGCCTGCGCGCGCAGCTTTCGCCCTCGGCCGAAGGCTGGAAGGTACGCCGCACCCTGCCCTTCGCCACGCCCTGGCGCACGCTGCAGATCGCCGACCGCGCCGGCGGCCTGGTCGAATCGGACCTGATCCTCAATCTCAACGAACCCAATGCGCTGGGTGATGTGAGCTGGGTGAAGCCGGCCAAGTACCTGGGCGTGTGGTGGTCGATGCACCTGGACAACGAGAGCTGGGCGACCGGGCCGAAGCACGCGGCCACCACCGCCAAGACGAAGAAGGTGATCGACTTCGCGGCCGCGCACGGCTTCCGCGGCGTGCTGGTGGAAGGCTGGAACCCGGGCTGGGATGGCATGTGGGTGGGCAATGGCTACGACTTCGATTTCACCCGCGCCACGCCTGATTTCGACATTGAAGCGCTGTCGGCGTATGGCCTGAAGAAGGGCGTGCACCTGATCGGCCATCATGAAACCGGCTGCGCCATCGAGCACTACGAAGACCAGCTGGGTGCCGCGCTGGACCTGTATGCACGGCTGGGCGTGGACCAGTTCAAGACCGGCTATGTGTGCGACGACGGCCAGGTCGATCGTCGCAATCCGGCAGGGGGACCGCTGTGGCGCGAGTGGCACGACGGGCAGTTCATGGCACGCCACCATCTGAAGGTGGTGCAGGAGGCCGCGCGCCGGCACCTGTCGGTGAACCCGCATGAACCGATCAAGGACACCGGCCTGCGCCGCACCTACCCGAACTGGATCTCGCGCGAAGGCGCGCGCGGCATGGAGTACAACGCCTGGGGCCAGCCACCGAACCCGCCCGAGCACGAGGTCAACCTGGTGTTCACCCGCATGCTGGCCGGGCCGATGGACTACACCCCCGGCATCCTCAGCCTGAAGGGCCGCCACGGCCAGGCCATCCCCAGCACGCTGGCGCGGCAGCTGGCGCTGTACGTGGTGCTGTACAGCCCGATCCAGATGGCCGCCGACCTGCCCGAACACTACCTGCAGCACCGCGAGGCGTTCCGTTTCATCGAGGACGTGGCGGTGGACTGGGAGCAGAGCCGCGTGCTCGATGGCGAAGTGGGCGACTACGTGACGATCGTGCGCCGCGACCGCAACAGCCGCGACTGGTTCCTCGGCAGCATCACGGATGAACACGGCCGCGTGCTGCCGGTCTCGCTGGGCTTCCTGGAGCCGGGCGTGCGCTATCGCGCCGAGATCTACCGCGATGGCGAGGGCGCGGATTTCCGCAGCAATCCATTCGCATTCACCCGCGAAACCCGCGAGGTGACCAGCGCCGACCTGCTGACGGTGGTACTGGCACCGGGTGGCGGGCAGGCCATTCGCTTCACACCGCTTTGAACGCCCGGGTAGTGCCGGCCGCCGGCTGACAACCCGGTGAGTGCGATTGCCGGCCGGCGGCCGGCACTACCGCAAGCAGCACCTGAAAGCGATTACATCCCTGCAGACGCCATTGAATACGTATGCAGGGTGATTCCCGCGAAGAATGCGCTGCCTACCATAGCGGCGACGACAGCGGCCACCGCGTCGCACGTTCACGGCCCCGCCGGAACGCTCACAAATCGATCTGCAACATTGCCTGGGAGGGGAAAATGTTGAACCACAAGCGCAGCGCGCTGAGCATCGCGCTGGCCGTTGTCCTGGCGCCGACACTGGCGTCGGCACAGTCCACGCAGAACACCACCACGCCGGCCGGCACCGCCGCCACCAACCTCGATACGGTGCAGGTCACCGGCATCCGCCGCGGCATCGAGAGCGCGATCGCGGTCAAGCAGGACGCCACCTCGGTGGTCGAGGCGATCTCCGCCGAAGACATCGGCAAGCTGCCCGACGTCAGCATCGCCGAGTCCATCTCGCGCCTGCCCGGCCTGGCCGCACAGCGCGTCGCCGGACGTGCGCAGGTGATCAGCGTGCGCGGCCTGTCGCCGGACTTCGCCACCACCCTGCTCAATGGCCGCGAAGTGGTCAGCACCGGCGACAACCGCGGCGTCGAGTTCGACCAGTACCCGTCCGAACTGGTCAACGGCGTGACCGTGTACAAGACCCCGGATGCCGCGCTGGTCGGCCAAGGCCTGTCGGGCACCATCGACATGCAGACGGCGCGCCCGCTCAGCTTCGGCGAGCGCGTGATCGCGGTCAGTGGCCGCTACCAGAAGAGCTCGCTGGGCCGCGCCGCCAACACCGATCCGTACGGCAACCGCTTCAGCGCCAGCTACATCGACCAGTTCCTGGACAAGACGCTGGGCATCGCCATCGGTTACGCGCACAGCGACATGCCGATCCAGGAGAACCAGGTCGGCCTGTACGAGCCGTGGACCACCGAGCACACCGACAAGGGCGACCGTCCGGGCGTGGGTGCCGGCACCTACTTCTCCGACGGCATCAAGGCGCTGCGCCGCACCGGCAACAACAAGCGTGACGGCGTGATGGCCACCATCCAGTTCCGCCCGAACAACAGCTGGACCAGCACCTTCGATGCGTTCCACACCGAAGCCGAGCAGATCGACACCGCCAACCAGTTCGAGCTCAACCTGAGCAACTACAACGGTGGCTATACGCCGGGCCTGCTGATCAGCAACCCGCAGATCAACGCCAACGGCTCGTTCACCGGCGGCACCGCCAGCGGCGTGTATCCGCTGGTGCGTGGCATGTACAACAAGCGCAAGGACAAGATCGATGCGTTCGGCTGGAACAACGAGTTCAACTTCGGTGGCGTCAAGCTGGTCGCCGACCTGAACTACTCCAAGGCCACGCGCGATGAGCTGAACCTGGAGAACAACCTGCAGCTGACCCCGATGCCGCAGCTGGACACGATCGGCGTGACGATCCGCCAGGACGGCTTCTCGCAGATCCGCCCGGGCCTGAACTACTCCAATCCCGATGCGTTGTTCCTGACCAACACCATCTACGGTTCCGGCTATGGCAAGGTGCCGCAGGTGGAAGACCGCCTGAAGGGCGGCAAGCTGGCCGCCACCATCGCCCTGCCCGATGCCATCGCCTCCTGGGCGCCGGACATCGACATCGGCGTGAACTACGCCGACCGCCGCAAGGTGAAGACCCAGTCCGAAGGCAACATCCTGCTCGGTGCGCAGGGCGATGCCAACATCGCCTCGGACCTGCAGTACCGCCCGGTCAACCTCGGCTTCGCCGGCCTCGGCACCATCCCGGCCTGGAACGTGCCGGCCGCGGTCGGCCGCTACATGACCTTCAACCCGGTCGACAACCTGGACTACCTGATTCCCAAGTCGTGGACGGTGCAGGAGAAGATCACCACCGCCTGGGCGCGCCTGAACATCAACACCGACATCGGCGAAGTCGGCGTGCGCGGCAACATCGGCGTGCAGATGCAGCACACCGACCAGAGCTCGGATTCGCGCTACTGGGACAGCTCGCAGTCGGCCGGCAACAACGTACAGCCGTACTCGAACGGCCGCACCTACAATGACTGGCTGCCGAGCCTGAACCTGGCCTTCATGTTCCCGCACCAGCAGACCCTGCGTTTCGCCGCCGCCAAGCAGGTTGCGCGGCCGCGCGTGGACCAGATGCGTGCCGGCCTGGAGTTCGGCGTGGATACCGCCACCGGCCGCCCCGGCGGCAGTGGCGGCAACCCGTTGCTGGATCCGTGGCGCGCCACCGCACTGGACCTGTCCTACGAGAAGTACTTCGGCGAGAAGGCCTACGTCGCCGCCGCGATCTTCTACAAGGACCTGAAGAGCTACGTCTACACGCAGTCGGTCGACAACTACGACTTCACCGCCCTGCTGGGCAGCTACGTACCGCCGCCGGGCATGACCGTGCCGGTGCTGACCACCGGCACCTTCTCCGCGCCGCAGAACGGCAAGGGCGGCACGCTGAAGGGCCTGGAGCTGACCGCATCGTTCCCGCTGGACATGCTGACCGACAACCTGCGTGGCTTCGGCCTGCAGGCCAGCGCGACCTTCAACAAGAGCGACATCACCATCCTGGACCCGGAAAGCGCGTCCAGCGTCGGCAGCGATCCGATCAGCCTGCCGGGGCTGTCCAAGCGCGTGTACAACTTCACCGCCTACTACGAGCGCAGTGGCTTTGAAGCACGCGTCAGCCAGCGCCGCCGTTCGGACTTCATTGGCGAGATCGGCAACTTCAACGGCAACCGCAGCCTGCGCTACGTGGTCGGCGAGAACGTGACCGACGCGCAGATCAGCTACACCTTCAGCGACAGCAGCACCCTGCGCGGTCTCACCCTGCTGCTGCAGGGCAGCAACCTGACCAACGAGCCGTACCGCACCTACGCCGGCAGCAAGGACCGCCCGCTGGAGTACATCGAGTGGGGCCGCACCTACATGCTGGGCGTGAACTACAAGTTCTGAGGTAGCGCCGGGCCCTGCCCGGCACCCCGGACCCGGTAGTGCCGGCCGCTGGCCGGCAACATGGACACGGTAGCGCCGGCCGCTGGCCGGCAACACGGACACGGTAGCGCCGGCCGCTGGCCGGCACCCCGGGCACGGTAGCGCCGGCCGCTGGCCGGCAACACAAAGGGAGCAGGACCGGAAACCCGCTGCGCAGGCAGCGGGTTTTCTTTTGCGTGGATGCCTTTCGCCGGAACCCCACCCACAAAAAAGGGACGGGGCACTTCGGCCCCGTCCCCGCAAGTACCGCCACCGGAGAAAACGGTCAGCTGCGTCGGGCGCAATACACCGCGCGTGGCGGCAGCTGGAGTTCATTGCCCTGCACCGTGCCCGCATCCGGGCCCGGCACCGCCACCTGCTGCCAGTCGCCTGGCGGCAGCGGATGGCTCACCGCCTCGGCCGACAGGTTGAAGGCCAGCAGGAGGGTTTCATCTGCAAGCATACGCTCGAACAGCAGCACAGGCTCGGCGCTTTCAAGAAATCTGATGCTGCCGTGCAGGAGGGCCGGCTGGGTATGCCGCCAGGCCAGAAACGCGCGGAACGCCGCCAGCACCGAATGCGGGTCGCGCTCCTGCACGGCCACCGCCACGGCCCGGTGTTCGGCCGGGATCGGCAGCCAGGGCTGGCCGGTGGTGAAGCCGGCCAGCGGTGCATCGGTCCACGGCAGCGGGGTACGGCAGCCGTCACGGCCCTTGAAATTCGGCCAGAAGGTGATGCCATAGGGATCCTGCAGGGCCTCGAACGGCACCTCGGCCTCGGCCAGGCCCAGCTCCTCGCCCTGGTACAGGCAGACCGAACCGCGCAGCGAGCACAGCATCGCCACCAGCATCCGCGCCAGGCGCGGGTCGGCAGGGTGGCCGCCCCAGCGGCTGACCGCGCGCTCCACATCGTGGTTGGACACCGCCCAGCACGGCCAGCCTTCGGTCATTGCCGCTTCCAGGCGCGAGACCGTATCGCGGATGTAAGCGGCGCTGTAGTCGTCCACCAGCAGCTCGAAGCTGTAGCCCATGTGCAGGCGGCCATCGCGGGTGTACTCGGCCGTGGTCGCCAGTGAATCCTCCGAGGAGATCTCGCCCAGACTGACCGCCCCCGGATACTGGTCGAGCAGCGCGCGCAGGCGCTCCAGGAACGGCAGGTTCTCCGGCTGGGTGTTGTTGTAGTAGTGGTACTGGTAGGCGTACGGGTTGTCCGGGCTGAAGCCGCGGCCCACCCGCTTGTCGGCAGGCTTGGCCGGGTTGTCGCGCAACTGCGCGTCATGGAAGCAGAAGTTGATCGCATCCAGGCGGAAGCCATCCACACCGCGGTCGAGCCAGAAGCGCACGTTGTCCAGGGTGGCCTGCTGCACGTCCGGGTGATGGAAGTTCAGGTCCGGCTGGTCGACCAGGAAGTTGTGCAGGTAGTACTGCTCGCGGCGCGGCTCCCACTGCCAGGCGCAGCCGCCGAACAGCGACAGCCAGTTGTTGGGGGGCGTGCCGTCCTCGCGCGGGTCGGCCCAGACGTACCAGTCGGCCTTCGGGTTGCTGCGGTCCTGGCGGCTCTCGCGGAACCAGGCATGCTCGATCGAGGTGTGGCTCAGCACCTGGTCGATCATCACCTTCAGGCCCAGGCCGTGGGCCTTGGCCAACAGGCGGTCGAAGTCGTCCAGGCTGCCGAACAGCGGATCAACGTCGCGGTAATCGGCGATGTCGTAGCCGAAGTCGGCCATCGGCGACCTGAAGAACGGCGAGATCCAGATCGCATCCACGCCCAGCGCGGCAATGTGGTCCAGGCGCTGGATGATGCCGGGCAGATCGCCCACGCCATCGCCGTTGGCATCGAGGTAACTGCGCGGGTAGATCTGGTAGATGACGGCTCCGCGCCACCATGGATAGTGCAACATCGACAGCCCCCCTCCGGGCATGCGGGACCCGCCGGCAGCGGGCCGAAATCCTGATCCGGCAAGCTTAGCGGCGGGCTCCCAGGCATGGCGCAACCTGCATACGTATTCACGCGGAGGGCCGCGCAGGCCGGGCTGGAATTGCCGCGCGGGCCGGTTTGCGCCCGAATTCACGGCCAGCGCCTATAATCAGTGGTGAGCCTGAAAGCCTGATCGCATGACCATCACCGAAGACACCCGTCCCGCCCTGGGCCTGCCCCAGATCCAGTCGCTTGCCGCGGCCGACATGGCCGCCGTCGACGCCCTGATCCGGCGCCGGCTGTCTTCGGACGTCGTGCTGATCAACCAGATCGCCGACCACATCATTTCCGCCGGCGGCAAACGCCTGCGCCCGATGCTGGTGATGCTGGCCGGCCATGCGGTCGGCCAGGCCGGGCCGGAGCACCACCAGCTGGCGGCGATCATCGAATTCATCCATACCTCGACCCTGCTGCACGACGACGTGGTGGACGAATCCAGCCTGCGCCGCGGCCGCAGCACCGCCAACGCGCTGTGGGGCAACGCGCCCAGCGTGCTGGTCGGCGACTTCCTGTACTCGCGCAGCTTCCAGTTGATGGTCGAGCTGGAGCGCATGCCGGTGATGCAGATCCTGGCCGACGCCACCAACCGCATCGCCGAGGGTGAAGTGCTGCAGCTGCTGCACGTGCACAACCCGGATACCGACGAAGCCGCCTACCTGCGCGTGATCGAGCGCAAGACCGCGGTGCTGTTCGCCGCCGGCACCCGCCTGGGCGCGCTGGCCAGCGGCGTGGATGAGGCGACCCAGCAGGCCCTGTTCGACTACGGCATGCACCTGGGCTATGCGTTCCAGATTGCCGACGACGTGCTGGACTACTCGGCCAACGCCGAGGAGCTGGGCAAGAACCTGGGCGACGACTTGGCCGAGGGCAAGGCCACGCTGCCGCTGATCCACGCGATGGCCCACTCCGACGCCGCTACCCGCGAACGCCTGCGCACCATCGTGCAGGACGGCGACGCCTCGGCGATGCCGGAAGTGCTGGCCGCGATCCGTGCTACCGGCGGCCTGGAGTACAGCCGCGCGCGTGCCGAGGAATATGCCGAAGCCGCCGAGCGCGCGCTCGATGGCCTGGGCGACAACGATGCCGTGGCGGCCCTGCGCGGCCTGGCACGTTACGCGGTGCAGCGCTCGCATTGATGGCGGCGTGCCGACCGTTGGTCGGCACGGAAACATCGGTGGGTGCCAACCCCTCGCATCGACCGCATTGTAGTGCCGGCCGCTGGCCGGCAACCTCCTGAGGCTGCCGATGCCACGGGAATGCCGGCCAGCGGCCGGCACTACCGCTGCACCGATCAGCGTTTCTCGAAACGTTCCTCGAAGAATTCATCCAGCGCCTTCCACGCGCGCTTCGCCGCCCGCTCGTTGTACTGGCACCCCGGCGGGCTGTTGGCATCGCGCTCGGCGAAGCAGTGCACCGCACCGCTGTAGTTGGTGAACTCCCAATCGACCTTGGCCGCATCCATTTCCTTCTGGAAACCAGCGATGTCCTCGGCGGTCACGCTCCTGTCGTCGGCGCCGTTGAGCACCAGCACCGACGGATGGCTACCACCGGCCTGCGCCGGCAGCGGCGAACCCAGCCCGCCGTGCAGGCTGACCACACCGGCCAATGGCGCACCGGCGCGAGCCAGTTCAAGCACGGTGGTACCGCCGAAACAGAAGCCCACCGCACCGATCCGGCTGGCATCCAGTGGCACCTTGCCGGCCTGGGCCTTGAGCACGTTCACCGCTTCCAGCGCACGTGCGCGCAGCAGCGGCCGGTCGTTGCGCAGCTTGGTCGCCACCGGCCCGGCCTCGGCATCGGTCTTCGGCCGCACGCCCTTGCCGTAGACATCGGCCACCAGCACCACGTAGTCGCCGCCGGCCAGCTGCTTGGCCTTCTCGACCGCCGATTCGTTCACGCCCTTCCAGTTCGGCACCATCACCAGCCCCGGACGCTTCCCGTGCCCGCCATCGTCATAGACCAGCACGCCACTGAAGGTCGTGCCCTGGTGTTTCCATTCCACCGGCTGGGTCTTCATTGCCGCCCACGCCGGCATCGCCGCCAGCCCCAGGACCACCGCCACACCGCATCGCCAACGATTCATGCGCCTGCTCCGCAAGAAAAAGGGGACGGAGGGGATTAAGCCGCATTTGCCCCTCCCGCGTCGCATTCTGCATTGGCGACGTGACGCAGGTGTGGTTGGATACGACTTAATCCCCTCCGTCCCCTTTTTTCCGCATGAACGTTGTTGACCGCTTTCTGTCTGGCCTGATCCCACGCCTGTCTGCCGACGATGCCCCGCAGTGGGCCCATGTGCAGGGCGCCAGCGCCGAAGACCTGCAGCGCCTGCGTGTGCAGTGGCCGCAGGTGCCGGACAGCCTGGTGGAACTGCTGTCGCGCGTGGATGGCACCCACTTCCGCGAGTACCCCGGCGGCGAGGTCTGCGTGCTGATGCTCGGCTCTGACGTTGAGGACGGCGGCTATCCGTACTACCTGCGCTCGGTCGCACAGATCTTCGAGGACCAGCGGCAGTGGGACGACAGCATCCGTTCCATCTATGAAGAATGGCTGGATGACGAGCCGGAGATCCTCGGCAAGGGCATCGACGCCGATCTGCCGATGAGCCGCCGGCTGTGCTTCTCGCACTGCATGAACAATGGCGGCACCTCGATGCTGTACCTGGATTTCGATCCCGCACCGGGCGGTACGGTCGGCCAGGTGGTGCGCTACCTGCACGATCCGGACAGCTACGCGGTGATCGCGCCCAGCTTCGACGCCTACCTGCAGCAGCTGATTGACGGCGATTACGCGTTCATCGACGAAGACGAATGAAGGCAGCCGAGCGTGGGCTCGGCGCTACAGTGGAGCCACGCCATGCGCGGATGAATTTCTCCGCGGGTTGCCGGCCAGCGGCCGGCACTACCCGCGTTCGATCCAGTGCAACGTGCCCGGCTCGAATGCCAGCAGATCCGACGCCGCCAGGTGCGCGCGCGGCCAGTGGCGTTCCGGCGGCTTCGGCTGCCGGGCCCCCACAGAACCGTCGTAGTCGCGTACCAGCAGGCCAATGCGCGCGGCCCCAGCCTGCAACAGCGCGTCGACACGCTGCAGCCACTGGCCGGCGTCGACCAGGGCGTCATCGCGACGTTCCTGCTGATCCCGTTCCTGTCGTGCCCGCTGCTCGGCCAGCGCACGGGCGATCTTCGCCGCGCTCCAGCCCTTCTTCCGCCAGCGTTCGGCATCGCCGTTCCACTCCCGCTCGCCATGCGACGAGGCCAGCGCCGTACCGCAATCGCAGTGGCCCGCGCTCAGCCAGGGCTGCCAGCCGGGACCGGTGGCCGCCAGCAGGCTGGGCGAATCCTGCGCGAACAGGCGCCGTCCGCTGCGCTCCATGATCGCGGCGGCTTCAACGTGCGAGAACAATGCGGGCAGGAACAGGGTGATGAAGGTACACATGCGGGCTTCTCGATCCGTCCTGGAAGGGCCCATGGTAGATCCACGCCGTGCGTGGATGGGGGGGCAGAGCCCTTTCCTGCGGAAAGGGATCCGCCCCCGATCCGGCGGATCAGGCGATGCCCAACCCCGGGATCGCACTGATGCTGTCCGGATCGAATCCAGCCAGCGCGGCGAAATGACGTCCGCGCGCCACGTAGTCGCGGTAGGCCCCGAAGCTCGGCGCGCCCGGCGACAGCAGCACGACCCCACCCTGCTCGCCCAGCGCGGCACGCGCCAGCGCCATCGCCTCGGCAAGATCGCCCGCAGCGTGCAGGCCGAAGCGACCGGCATCGGCCAGCGGCTGCAGCATCGCGTGGATGCGCGGGCCGTTGCTGCCCATGGTCACGATCTCCACCGGCGGCACATCGTGCGCCATGTGCTGCATGAAATCGGTCCAGTCCAGGCCACGGTCATGCCCGCCCACCAGCAGCGCGATGCGCTGGCCGGCGAAGCACTCCAGCGCAGCCAGGCTGGCATGCGGCGTGGTGCTGATCGAATCGTTGACGTAGGTCAGGCCCTTCGCCACGCCGATGCGCTGCAGGCGGTTCGGCAGCGGGCGGAAATCCTGCACCGCCGGTGCCAGCGCCACCGCGTCCAGGCCCAGTGCCTCCAGCGCGGCCAGCACCGCGCACAGGTTGCCGCGGTTGTGGCGGCCCGGCAGCGGCGTATTGCGGGTATCGAACACGGCCTGTTCGCCGCGATGCACGACGTCACCGCGCATGTGCCAGCCCTGCGGCTGGTTGAACCAGACCATCTCACTCTCGGGCAGCGACAGCGCAGCCAGGTGCGGATCGGCGGCGTTGAGCACCGCGATGCGCGGCGCGGCTTCGGTCACCAGCCGCAGCTTGTCCTCGATGTAACGCTGTTCGCTGCCGTGCCAGTCCAGGTGTTCCGGGAACAGGTTCAGCACCACCGCCACCTGCGGATGGGCGCCACTGCGTGCCACCTCACCGGTCTGGTAGCTGGACAACTCCACCGCCCAGTACTCGGGCGCAGGCTGTGGATCCAGTACTTCCAGCAGCGGCAGGCCGATGTTGCCGACCAGGCCGGTGCGGTGGCCGGCCGCGCGCAGCAGGTGCGCGACCAGCGCGGTGGTGGTGCTCTTGCCCTTGGTACCGGTCACGCACACGGTGTCGCGCACGATGCCATCAGCACCTGCATGCTCGGCAAACCACAGCGCGGTGCCACCGATGAAGGTGGTGCCCTGCGCCACTGCTTGCAGCGCGATCGGCTGATAAGGACTGATGCCGGGCGATTTGATCACCACGTCGAACGCCGCCAGCGCCTCGGCCGACGGCTCACCGCGAACGTCCAGCGCACCCTGCGTTTCCGCACGCGCCGCTTCGACCTCGGACGCCGGGCAGAACAGGCTCAATGCCAGCGTGGGCAGGCGCGCACGCAGCACCGCAAACGCGGCGCGGCCCTCACGGCCCCATCCCCACAGCGCAACGCGCTTTCCCTCAAGCTTCGAAATCTTCACGCACCCGTTCCCACAGCGCGGCCGGAACACGGTGCTCGCCCTGCAGCTGCAGCAGCGGTGCCAGTTCCAGTTCGGCGGCGTCCAGCTGCGGCTGGATCTCATTGCAGAAGCGCTTCACCAGCACGTCTTCCTTCCACTCCGGGCGCTGCGCCAGCGTCGCCATCGCCGCACGCGATTCGCGGCCTTCGCCCACGCACTCGAACGGCTTGTGGTCCTGGAATTCCAGCAGCGCATCGAAGCCACCGGCCTGCTCGGCATCGTCCAGCAGGTTGCGGCCAAAGATGCGCACCAGGCGCGTCTTGGGCATGAACGGGGCCAGCGCCAGGAACACGAAATGGCACTTCGGGCAGACGCCGCACCAGCGGTTCACCGGGCGCTCGCCGAGGATGTGGAAGTTGCGGTTGCAGCTGGAGAAATGCGCGTCGTAGAAGTCATTCTTGGCGAACTGGCGGGCCACCGCCAGCTCGGACATCGGGCGCAGCAGCGAGTAGTACTGCAGGTCGGCCGCCACGTACTTCTGCACATGGCTGCCGAACGCCTGCTCGCAGGCCCAGCCCTTGGACCACTGGTGATTCACTTCGCCGGTGCCTGGAATCTGGCTGCCGTAGCTGGCCGAGCGCTCGTTGGAGAACACGACCTGGTCCACGCCGTGCAGCAACGCGGCCAGCACCATGATCGCCGAGTTCACCACCGTCACCGGGATATGGCCGTTCCAGGCGCCCTGGCGGTTCAGCTCGAACAGCTCCGGTGCCAGCGTGCGGCCCAGGTTCAATGTCGGCAGGCCGGTGCGCTCGGCGCACGCACGGATCAGCTGCGAGCCACCGATCCAGGTCACCGTCTCGTCCACGCCGGCACGGCGCAGCGCTTCGATGCTGACCAGCGAATCCTTGCCGCCGCCGATGGCCACCAGCGCGTGCGGCTGCAGGCCCAGCGCCGGCGCCTGCACGGCCTCGCCCTGCACCGGCAACCGGAAGCGGCCGCGCAGGTTCAGGCCGTTGCGGTAGGCGAATTCGCCCAGGCCGTTGAGGTAAATGGTCTCCACCAGCGCCGCGGTATCGGCATCGATGCTGTAGCTGTCGATGCTGACCGTATCCGGTACGCCGGCCTTGTAGTAGCTGACGCCGGCGATCAGGTGCAGCAGCTGCAGCGCGCGCTGCACCGCTGCCGCACGCGCCGGGTCCAGCACGAACGGGGCGCCGGGCACGGTGATGGTCTCCACCATCTCCGGGCCGTCATCGAAGGCGTAGACCAGCCGGGCCACGCCGGTATCCGCAGCGAAGTCGCAGCGGACGAAGCGGAAGCGGGAAACCTGGTGTTTGTCGAAAGCAGTCATGGTGTATCCGGTCAGGCACAGGCCCGCGCATGCGCGCGGGACGTGTCGGTGGGCGGGTGCAGGGTGCGGAAGGCAATCACTCGATCACGTCTTCGCGCGGCATCGCCCGCTGGTTGTAGGTGTTGGCCATCACATAGCCGTAGGCACCGGCATCGGCGATCAGCATCACGTCGTCCGGCGCAGTGGACACCGGCAGCTTGCGGCGCTTGCCGAACACATCGCTGGATTCACAGATCGGCCCAACCACATCGAACGCCGCTTCGGCATACCCCCCCTGCCGGCTGAGGTTCTCGATGTCATGCCAGGCGTCGTAAAGCGCCGGGCGCATCAACGTGTTCATGCCGGCATCCAGGCCCACGCGGCGCACGCCGTCCTTCTCCACCACCTGGGTGGCATGGGTCAGCAGCACGCCCGATTCGGCCACCAGGTAGCGACCCGGCTCGATCGCCAGGCGGAATGCCGGGTGCAGCGCCTTGACCTCGGCCAGGCCCTCGGCCCAGGCGTCCAGGTCGAACGGCTCGTCTTCGTCGCTGTACGGAATCGGCAGGCCGCCACCGATGTCGATGGTCTGCACGCTGCCGATGCGGCGGGCGAAACCGGCCAGCTCATCGCACATCAGGCGCCAGTGCTGCGCGGTTTCCACGCCACTGCCCAGGTGTGCATGCAGGCCGACCACGCGGCTGCCCAGCTCGGTGGCCGCGCGCACGAACTCGTCCACGCGGGCGATCGGCAGGCCGAACTTGGAATCCTTGCCGCCGGTGCGGACCTTGGCATGGTGGCCTTCGCCCCGGCCCAGGTCGACGCGCAGCCACAGTTCGCGGTTGCGGAACAGGTCCGGCCAGCGCTGCAGCGCTTCCACGTTGTCGACGGTCACGGTCACGCCCAGGGCGAACGCCGCCTCGTACTCGCTGCGCGGGCAGAAGCTGGGAGTGAACAGCACGCGCCGCGGCGACAGCTCCGGCAGGTGCTGGAACACATGCTTGAGCTCGCCGTGCGACACGCACTCCAGGCCGAAGCCCTCCGCTTCCAGCAGCTGCAGGATGGCCGGGTGGCTGTTGGCCTTGATCGCGTAGTAGCGCTGGTCGATCGGCTTGATCGCCGCCAGCGTGCGGGCACGGGCGCGCACCGTCGGCAGGTGGTAGACGTAGCGCGGCGTACCGGCATCGGCCAGCTGCAGCAGGTGCGCACGCTGGCCGCGCCACCACGGCGTGCCGCGCGGGCGCACGGTGCCGGCAATCTCGCGCCAGCGTGGGCCGAACACTTCGGTTTCTTCCACCGGCATCGCACCGCTGTCGATCAGCTCGGCATGCAGGATCGGCAGCAGGCCATCGGCATCTGCCTCGTCGATGACGAAGGTCAGGTTCAGGTCGTTGGACGACTGCGAAATCATGTGCACGCGTTCGCGACCGAACGTGGCCCACACGTCCGACAGCTTGTGCAGCAGCGAACGCATGCCACGGCCGACCAGGGTGATCGCCGCGCACGGCACGATCACCTTCACCTTGCAGATCTGCGACAGGTCGGCCGACAAGGCGGCCAGTACATCGGTGTTGACCAGGTTCTCGGACGGGTCCAGCGACACGGTGACGTTGGTTTCGGCCGAACCGATCAGGTCCACCGACAGGCCGTGCTTCTTGAACAGGTTGAACACATCGGCCAGGAAGCCGACCTGCTGCCACATGCCGATGCCTTCCATCGACACCAGCACGATGCCGTTGCGGCGGCTGATCGCCTTTACCCCGGGCACTGGAGCGGCGCTGCCGTCGATGCTGGTGCCCGGCAGTTCCGGGCGCTCGGTATCGAGGATGGCCATCGGCACGCCGGCGTCGCGGCACGGCTTGATCGAGCGCGGATGCAGCACCTTGGCGCCGGTGGTGGCGATTTCCTGCGCCTCGTAATAGTCCAGCCGGGTCAGCAGGCGCGCGTCGGGCACATCCTTGGGGTTGGCACTGAACATGCCCGGCACATCGGTCCAGATCTCCACGCGGCTGGCGCCGAGCAGCGCGCCGAAGTACGCCGCCGAGGTATCCGAGCCACCGCGGCCGAGAATGGCGGTACCGCCGTCGGCATGCCGCGAAATGAAGCCCTGGGTGATCAGCAGGCGGGTCGGCTGCGCGCGGAAGCGCTGCATCCACTCCGCATCGGCACGCCACTGGCAGTTCACCGACAGTCGCTGCGACCACTCGCTCTGGTTCGGCTGCGGCGGCATCGCGTCCAGCCACTGGCGCGCGTCCATCCAGCCCATGTCCAGGCCCGAGGCGTGCAGATAGGCCGCGCCCAGGGTCGACGACAGCAGCTCACCCTGGCCCAGCACTTCGGCCTGCCAGGCGAGCGGACGGGTGGCCGCGCGCGCATCGTCGAGCAGGCCCTGCAGCGCCGCCAAACGCTCGGCCAGCACCTCGCGGCCCAGGCCCAGCTCGGCCAGGAAGCCTTCATGGCGTTCGACCAGCGCTGCCACCCGGTCCCGGCTGTCGGGCGCACCATCGGCAATCGCGGTCAGTTCGTTGGTGACACCGGACAGCGCCGACACCACCACCAGCACGCGCGAGCCGGTCTCTTCCGCGCGTTTTTTCGCCAGCTTCGCGATCGTGTCCCAGCGGTGACGACGCGACACCGAGGTGCCGCCGAACTTCAGTACGATCCAACGATCGACAAGGGGGGAAGCTGACATGGATTGGCTATGTAGAATGTGGGGAAGCCGCCCTTGGGGGCGGAACCTTTGATTCTAAGCGCAATACCCCCGCAGATGGCCGTCCTTCGTTACCTGCAGCTCGATGTCTTCGCCCCCCGCCCCGGCACCGGCAATCCGCTGGGCGCCATCCTGGACGCCGACGCGCTCTCCAGCAGCCAGATGCAGGCCCTGGCCGCCTGGCTGAACCTGTCCGAGACCGTGTTCTTCCTGCGCCCCAGCGTGCCCGGCGCCGACTACCACATCCGCATCTTCACCCCGACCCGCGAGCTGGCGTTCGCCGGCCACCCGAGCGTCGGCGCGGCCTGGGCGGCGGTGACCTGCGAGCTGGCCCGACCGCGTGATGGCGCCCTGCTGCAGCAATGCGCGGCGGGACTGTTGCCGGTGCGGGTGAGCGGCCCGGCCGGGGCACTGGAAATCCAGCTGGCCAGCCCACCGGCGCGGCAGCTGCCGACGGCCGCAGAGGGGGCACCTGAAGCACTGCTGGCACTGGCCGCCCGCGGGCACGTCCCCGAACTCTGGGACAACGGCGCACGCTGGTGGCTGCTGCCGCTGCGCGACGCCGCTGCCGTGCGCGGGCTGGCACCGGACATGGCTGCCCTGCGCGACTGGAGCCTGGCCACCGACGCCACCGGCGTGGCGGTGTTCGCCGACGAGGCCGGCAGCGGCCACGCCCGCGTGGTGCGCGCATTCTGCCCGGCCGATGCCGCCAGCGTGCCGGAAGATCCGGTCACCGGCAGCGCCAACGCGCTGATCGGCGCCTGGCTGCGGCAGCGCAATGCCCTGCCCGGCGTCGAGGGCCGCTACATTGCCAGCCAGGGCCGCGAAGTCGGCCGCGATGGCCGCGTACACGTCGAGGTGGATGCGCAGGGCACGGTCTGGATCGGCGGCCAGGTGCAGCCGGTCATCGACGGCCGCGTCCGCTGGTAGCGCACGAAAAAAAGGGGGACGGAGGGAATTAAGTCGCTTATGGCACATGGGGCAAAAGCGACTTAATTCCCTCCGTCCCCTATTTGGTGCCCCGCGCTACGCTATGCCACCTGTTTACTGGAGTTCCGCCCCGATGACCACCCGCCGTTTCCTGCAGCTGGATGTGTTCTCCCCGCGCGCCGGTGCCGGCAATCCGCTGGCCGTGGTACTCGATGCCGAGGGCCTGGACGACGCCAGCATGCAGGCCATCGCGCGTTGGACGCGCCTGCCCGAAACCACCTTCGTGTTCCCGCCGCAGGCCGCCGGTGCCAGCTACCGGCTGCGCATGTTCAGCCCGCAGAAGGAAGTGCCGTTCGCCGGCCACCCCAGCGTCGGCACGGCGCATGCGGTGCTGCAGGCAGGCTTGGCCAAAGCCGTGGATGGCGTGCTGGTGCAGGACGGCATTGCCGGCGCCCTGCCCCTGCGCATCAGCGGCGAGGGCGCGCAGCAGCGCATCGCCATCCGCACCCCGCGCGCGCAGCTGGCGGAGATCGCCGAGGCCACCGACCCGCGCCTGCAGGCGGCACTGAAGGACTGGCCGCTGGGCACGCTGCCGCCGGCGCGGATGCAGGGCGGACGCAGCTGGTGGCTGGTGCAGGTGGCCAATGAAGCGGCGTTGCGCGCTCTGCACCCGGACTGGGACGCGGTGGCGGCGCTGGCCGAGTCCACCGACAGCATGGGCGTGTTCGCCTATGCCTTCAGCGATGGCCACGAGGGATTCGACCTGGCCGTGCGTGCCTTCGTCGGCAATGGCCGGCGCTTCGAGGACGCCGCCTCGGGTGCTGCCAATGCAGTGCTGGCCGCGTGGCTGGACCTGCGCCAGGCCCTGCCCCACGGCCGTGCACCGTTCGAAGTCAGCCAGGGCCGCGAGGTCGGCCACGATGCGCGCCTGACCCTGCGGGTCGATGAGGACGGCGAGGTCTGGTCGGGCGGCCAGGTGCAGACGGTGATTACCGGCACCCTTGATTGGTGATCGCGCTGGCGGGTGGTAGAGCCGAAGGCAGCGGCACGAGCCGCTGCCAACGTCGGACGCGACGGCCCGGAGGGTGGCGGCCAGGGAGGCCGCCATAACGCTGGCCGGCTGCTACATGGACCTCGGCATCATGCGGTTGCCGGCCAGCGACCGGCACTACCTCGGCTCAGCCCAGTTCGGCTTCCAGGCTGATCGGCACCGCACTGAGCGCCTTGGATACCGGGCAGTTCTGCTTGGCGTCATCGGCAATGGCGCGGAACTGCGCCGCGTCGATGCCGGGCACCACCGCTTTCACTTTCAGCCGGATCTGCGACAGCTGCGGGCCACCTTCCAGCGACAGGTCGACCTTCGCCTCGGTGTCCAGCGAGGTCGGGGTGAAGCCGGCTTCGCCCAGCTTGGCCGACAGCGCCATGGTGAAGCAGCCCGCGTGCGCGGCGGCGATCAGCTCTTCCGGATTGGTACCCTTTTCGTCGCCAAAACGGCTGTTGAAGCCGTAGCGGGTCTTGTCCAGCAGGCCGCTCTGCGGCGTGCTCAACGCTCCCTTGCCCGACTTCAGATCGCCTTCCCAGTGCGCGGTGGCGTGTCGCGAGATTCCCATTGTGCTGCTCCTGCGTGGCGGTGATGAACGGTCACCCTCGCATGCCACGCGTTAGCCCTGCGTCGCTCCGCCGCAGGCCGGACGTCGTCCCCGCACCCGCACGTGGACACTTCCTCGCCAGCCCGGAGCGCATTTTTCCCTTGTTTTCAGTGGTTTCGCGCATCCGCTCGATGGACAGGGGCCGCTCACCGCGCGCGCCACTACGCCCCCATCCCCACCGCCGGCCATGTACTGAATCGGCCTGGATATGAAAAAACATGCACTTTCCGCGCTTCGGGCTATTGGCGGCGCCCCGGAGTTGCCCTACATTGCGCTTGCCGACGGGGTTCGGCGCCGACCAAACAACCAACCGTTCACGGAACAGGAAACCATGGCAAAGACCGCTAAGAAGGCTGCCCCGAAGAAGGCAGTGAAGAAAGTCGCGACGAAGGCAGCCGCCAAGCCGGCCGCTCCGAAGCCGATCAAGGAAGTGCTGACCAAGTCCGGCCTGGTTGCACACATCGCTGAAGCCTCCGGCGTCGTCGCCAAGGACGTCCGCGCTGTGCTGGCCTCGCTGGAAAGCGCCGTCGCCTCCTCCGTGCACAAGAAGGGCGCAGGCTCCTTCACCCTGCCGGGCCTGCTGAAGATCACCACCGTCAATGTGCCGGCCAAGCCGAAGCGCAAGGGCATCAACCCGTTCACCAAGGAAGAGCAGTGGTTCGCCGCCAAGCCGGCCACCACCAAGCTGAAGGTGCGTCCGCTGAAGAAGCTGAAGGACGCCGCGCTCTAAGCGCGCGCCCGACGCGGATTCCGACGGGACGGCTCTGGCCGTCCCGTTTTTTTTGCGCGCGCCCTGCGGGGAATCCGCGCCATGCGCGGGACGTCGCCCCGGAGCAATCCGCAACACAGCGTTGCCGCACGCTGGGCGATCCCCGTTCAAGCCCGTCGCTATTGGCCGGGCGGCGCCTCGGCAGGCGCTGGAACGTACCGGGTGGAACACTGCGTGCAGCGGTGGCCGTCGCCGCCGGCCGTGGCCTTGCCTATGGTGGGCACATCCTCCACAGCTACGGCGAGCACATCCTCATGGCCAGCCCCTCCACCCGCTACCGGATCTCGGTGACCCCGATCGAAAAGGACGGGCTGCAGTGCACCGGGCGCTGCACCATCGAACTGGAACATCGCGCCAGCCGCGACCTGATGCGCCTGCTGGAAGCGGCCCCGCGTACCGCCGGCATCAGCGGCGACGAGCGCGCGACGCTGGTGATCGCCACCCAGCTGCTGCGCGACATCGTGCAGCGCCACGCCGGGACCGACGGCCACGCATTGGCGGCCATCGCCGCCCAGGTGCTGCCGGCGCTGGACGCGCTGGAGCAGCTGCCCTCCTCGCGCTGATCCCCGCCCAATCGGTACACTGCCGCGCCACGGTTGCCTCGGGGAGGAGGCAGGCATGCGCAGGGCCCTGTTCCAGATCATCCCGCTACTGATCGCCCCCTGGGTGCTGCCGGGCTGCTCGCGCCCGGCCGCCGAGGTAACCGGCGAACGCGCCCACGCGTCCGAGGACGTTGCGGCCACTGCGGCCACCGACCCGGCGCTTGGCCCGCAGGCGCCGGCGCTGCAGGCAAGCGACATCCCGCTGCTGGCTGCCGTCGACGACGGCGCAGAGCCGCCTTCGACGATGCTCAACCGCTACGTCGCCGCACTGCTCAACCGCGACCGCGCCGCCAGTGACGCCGCCTGGACGATTCCGCCCGGCGATCCACGGCGCGCCGACGACGCCGCGCTGCGGCAGCTGCAGGACCTGCGCACCCTGCGCCTGCACAGCGATCCCCCGATCGCGCGCGATGATCGGCAGCCACCGCAGCTGCTTGAGGTGCCGGTGCAGGTCCGCGCGGTCACCGCCAACGGCACCTTCCGCTTCAGCGGCTGGTACCGCGTGCAGCCCAGCAGCGATGGCAGTGCCTGGCAGATCCACTCGGCACAACTGCGCCCAACGCTGGACTGAACCGTTGCTGCAGCATGCACGCGCGATTCAGCCTGCGCGGCTACTCTTTGATCCACTCCATCCTGCTCACCGGTCACTGCCATGCGCCTGCGTTCCCTGATGACCCGCCTCGCGGCCTCCACCGTGCTGATCGCTGCGGCGATCGGCGCACAGGCCGCCCCTTCCATCTCCGGCCGCGAACTGTCGGTCGGCGCCAGCGATGTGCAGCAGTACCTGGACGGTAGCTTCCCGCGCACCCAGGACGCCCTCGGCGGCCTGATCGCGCTGACCATGAGCCACCCACAGCTGAGCCTGCCGGCCGGCGAACGGTTGAACCTGGGCATGGATGTGGCGCTGGCCACTGCCGGCGGCAGTCCGGCCAAACTGGGCACGGTCAAGCTCAGCAGCGGCCTGCGCTATGACGCGCAGACCCAGGGCTTCCACCTGCAGCAACCGAGCGTGGACGATTTCACCCCGGCCAACCAGGGCGGCCGCCTCGACTCGCGCACCCGCAGCCTGCTCAACGCGTGGCTGAGCGACTACGCCCAGCGTGAGCCGATCTACAAGCTGGACCCGGCCGTGGCCGGCCTGCTCGGCGCCCTGCAGGTGCAGTCGGCGCAGGTGAAGAACGGCAAGCTGGTGGTCACGTTCAACCAGAACCTGGGCAACCTGGTGCCGCCAGGCGTACTGGGTAAATAAGGTCGTACCGGGTCGATGAGGTAGTGCCGGCCGCTGGCCGGCAGCGCAGTGACTGCATCTGCCGGCCAGCGGCCGGCACTACCGGTACGCGTCAGGCGGCAAGCGCTTTCACTACCGCCTCGCTGAAGGCCGGAATGTCGTCCGGCTTGCGACTGGTGATGACGTTGCCGTCGACCACCACCTCGGCATCGCGCCATTTCGCACCCGCGTTCGCCAGATCCTGCTGCAGGGACGGCCAGGAGGTCAGCTCGCGGCCATCGGCCAGGCCGCTGTTGATCAGCAGCCACGGGCCATGGCAGATCGCCGCCACAGGCTTGCCGGCTTCATCCACCGAGCGGATGAAACCGAGCACGGCGTCATCGGTACGCAGCGTGTCCGGATTGATGACGCCTCCGGGCAGCACCAGGGCATCGAAGCGCGCCGGATCCGCCTCATCCAGCGGAATGTCGACCGCGACAGCGTCGCCCCAGTTCTTCTCTTTCCAGCCCTTGATGGTCGCTTCCTTCGCCGGCGACACCACGCTGACCCGCGCGCCCTCCGCTTCCAGCAGCCGCTTGGGCTCGGTCAGCTCGGACTGCTCGAAGCCGTGGGTGGCCAGGATGGCGATCTGCTTGCCCTTCAATCGTTCTGCCATGGGTGCACTCCAGTTGGGGAGCGCACAGCGTGGACGAACCTGCCTTGCACGGCGGTGACCCTGCCGTGCACGGCAGGTGGAGAGCATCCGTGCCGGCCAGCGGTCGGCACCGCCGGAAGGGTCAGCGCTTGGGCTGCAGCATGGTGCCGGTGCACTTGGGCGAGCCGCAGCGGCACTCCCAGATCTTCTTCAGCTTGGCGGTGTGGCGCTCGGCCAGGGTGATGCCGTAGTTGTAGGTCAGTTCCTCGCCGGGCGTGATGTCGCGCAGCGCCTCGATGAAGACCTTGTCGCCGCGGCTGTCGCCGTCCTCGTCTTCCTCGATCACGGCCTCGCAGTTCGGGTCGCAGCTATGGTTGATCCAGCGCGCATCGTTGCCCTTGTAGTTGGCATCGATCACCCAGTCATCGTTGAGGGTGAACAGGAAGGTATGGCCGCTTTCGACGTCGCCGCTGTCATCGGCATCAACGTCGCCGTGGCTGCGCAGCAGGCCCTTGTACTGGATCACGCGCTCGCCCTGCTTGATCGGGGCCACGGCGAACACGCCGTTGCCATGGATGGCGGACTTGCGGGCTTGGATCTTCTTCGGCATCGGCACGGGCTGTTTGCAGCGGATGGAACCTTGATTCTCGCCCATTCCGGGTGATTTGCGAAAATCACCCCGTTGGCGCAGGATTGCGGCCCGGCAACGGCCCCGGCGTGTCCTCCCCGCCCGGCCCCAGCGCCGGCTGAATGCCCGGGTTGGATGGTGGCGAATAAAAGCGTACAATTTCAGTCCGCTTTAAGAACCACTCGCATCCCCATGTTGCGCGTCACCAAGCTCACCGATTACGCCACCGTCGTGCTGACCGTGCTCGCCGCCCGTCCGGGCGAGGTGCTCAGCGCCACCGAGCTGGCCGAATTCACCGGCCTGGAGCCGCCCACCGTCAGCAAGGTCCTCAAGCCGCTGGCCCAGGCCGGCCTGGTCGAAGGCCTGCGCGGCGTCCGTGGTGGCTACCGGCTGACCCGCCCGGCCATCGAGATCTCGCTGTTCGAGGTGGTCGAAGCAATGGAAGGGCCGCTGGCCCTGACCGAATGCAGCCACGACCACCACCAGTGCGGCATGGCGCCCAAGTGCGGCGCGCGCAGCAGCTGGCGACTGATCAACGACGTGGTCTCCGAGGCCCTGCGCGATGTCACCCTCGCCCAGATCCTGCCCCCTCTTCCCCTTGCCGATGACGAACAGCGCCGCACCATCGCTGTCGATGTCGTCTCCTGATCCACAGGCAGCCCCCATGGCCACCGAAACCATCGAAAACGTCGCCCACGACGACACGCCCAACCGCGAGATCCACGAACAGCTCGGCCGCAAGTATTCGGCTGGCTTCATCACCGAGATCGAATCGGACTCCCTGCCCCCGGGCCTGGACGAGGACACCATCCGTGCCCTGTCGGCCAAGAAGGAGGAGCCGGAGTGGATGACGCAGTGGCGCCTGGACGCCTACCGCCACTTCCTGACCCTGCCGATGCCGGACTGGGCCAAGCTGGAGATCGCGCCGATCGACCTGCAGGCGCTGAGCTACTACTCCGCGCCGAAGGGCCCGAAGTACGCCTCGCTGGATGACGTGCCGAAGGAACTGCTCGACACCTACGACAAGCTGGGCGTGCCGCTGCACGAACGCGCCAAGCTTGCCGGCGTGGCGGTGGATGCGGTGTTCGACTCGGTGTCCGTCGGCACCACCTTCCGCAAGGAACTGGCCGAGAAGGGCGTGATCTTCTGCTCGATGTCCGAGGCGATCAAGGAACACCCGGAGCTGGTCCGCCAGTACCTGGGCACCGTGGTGCCGGTCGGTGACAACTACTTCGCCGCGCTCAATTCGGCGGTGTTCTCCGATGGCAGCTTCGTGTTCATTCCCAAGGGCGTGCGCTGCCCGATGGAGCTGAGCACCTACTTCCGCATCAACGCCGGCCACACCGGCCAGTTCGAGCGCACCCTGATCGTGTGCGAGGACAAGGCCTACGTGTCGTACCTGGAAGGCTGCACCGCGCCGATGCGCGACGAGAACCAGCTGCACGCCGCAGTGGTCGAGCTGGTGGCGCTGGAAGACGCCGAGATCAAGTACTCCACGGTGCAGAACTGGTACCCGGGCGACGAGAACGGCGTCGGCGGCATCTACAACTTCGTCACCAAGCGAGCCGAATGCCGTGGCGCGCGCAGCAAGGTCACCTGGACCCAGGTCGAAACCGGTTCGGCGATCACCTGGAAGTACCCGTCCTGCGTGCTGCTGGGCGACGACTCGGTCGGTGAGTTCCACTCGGTGGCGCTGACCCACCACCGCCAGCAGGCCGACACCGGCACCAAGATGATCCACGTCGGCAAGCGCACCAAGAGCAAGATCGTCAGCAAGGGCATCAGCGCCGGCCGCGGCCAGAACACCTACCGCGGCCTGGTGCGGGTGGACCGCAACGCCGACGGCGCGCGCAACTACACCCAGTGCGATTCGCTGCTGATCGGCAAGCAGTGCGGCGCGCACACCTTCCCCTACGTCGAGGTGAAGAACCCGGGCGCCACCGTCGAGCACGAGGCCACCACCTCCAAGATCTCCGACGACCAGCTGTTCTACTGCCGCGCCCGTGGCATCAGCCAGGAAGACGCGGTGTCGATGATCGTCGACGGCTTCTGCAAGCAGGTGTTCCGCGAACTGCCGATGGAGTTCGCGGTGGAAGCCAAGAAGCTGCTGGAAGTCTCGCTGGAAGGTTCGGTGGGCTGAGCGCCCGCCCCTGCCCCTCGCAAACGCATTCTCTTTACCGGCGGGCCCTGGCCCGCCCCACGGAAATCCCCACCATGCTGAAGATCGAAAACCTCCACGCCCGCATCGGCGGCAAGGAAATCCTCAAGGGCCTGTCGCTGGATGTTAAGCCCGGCCAGGTGCACGCCATCATGGGCCCGAACGGCGCCGGCAAGTCCACCCTGGGCAATGTCCTGGCAGGCCGCGACGGCTATGAAGTCACCGAAGGCAGCGTGCAGTTCGACGGCGTCGACCTGCTGGAGCTGGACCCGGAAGCACGCGCCGCCGCCGGCCTGTTCCTGGCGTTCCAGTACCCGGTGGAAATCCCGGGCGTGAACAACACCTACTTCCTGCGCGCGGCACTGAACGCCCAGCGCAAGGCGCGCGGCGAGGAAGAACTCGATTCGATGCAGTTCCTCAAGCTGGTGCGTCAGAAGCTGGCCGTGCTGCATCTGAAGGACGAACTGCTGCACCGCGGCGTGAACGAAGGTTTCTCCGGCGGCGAGAAGAAGCGCAACGAGATCTTCCAGCTGGCCGTGCTGGAACCGAAGCTGGCGATCCTGGACGAGACCGACTCGGGCCTGGACATCGACGCGCTGAAGAGCGTGGCCGACGGCGTCAACGCACTGCGCGGCACCGACCGTTCGTTCCTGGTCATCACCCACTACCAGCGCCTGCTGGACTACATCAAGCCGGACGTGGTGCACGTGCTGGCCGATGGCCGCATCGTCAAGAGCGGCGGCCCCGAGCTGGCGCTGGAACTGGAAGCGCACGGCTATGATTTCCTGAAGGACCGGGTCGTGCCCGAGGCGGCGGTCTGATGAGCGCCCTGCTTGACTCGATGGCCCAGGCCTTCTGCGGCAGTGATGCGCGCCGCGAAGTGCTGGATGCAGCCCTGCGCGACGGTCTTCCCGCCGCCCGCAACGAAGCCTGGAAGTACACCTCGCTGCGCCAGCTGGAGCGCCGCGCGTTCGCTGCGGCACCGCTGCAGGCACCGGTGCTGGACGCCGCGCTGCTGGACGACATCCCGGCACCGCGCCTGGTGTTCGTCAACGGCCGCCTGGACGCCGCGCTGAGCGACGTGCAGGCGCTGCCGGACGGCGTGCAGCTGCAGCCGCTGTCGGCCGCACTGGCCTCCGGCGAAGACGCCGCGCGTTTCCTTGGCCGTCGCTACGAGCGCAGCGAAGAGATCTTTGCCCGTCTCAACGCCGCGCTGGCCGATGAAGGCGTGGTGTTGCGCGTGGATGAAGGCGTGCAGGTCGACGTCCCGCTGCAGCTGGTGTTCGCCAGCGTCGCCGGCGACACCGACCTGGCCTGGCATCACCGCCACCTGATCGAACTGCGCGCCGGCGCCAGCCTGGGCGTGGTCGAGCACCGCTTCAGCGTCGGTGATTCCACCCACCTGGACAACACCGTGCTGCATGCCCACGTCGCCCGCGATGCCGTGCTCAAGCACGCCCGCGTGCAGGCCGGCAGCGCACGCCAGACCAGCTTCCTGCGCACTGACGCGGTGCTGGCCCGCGACGCGCAGTACCACCGCGTTGACCTGGAACTGGGCGCCGCGCTCAGCCGCCATGAACTGAACGTCCGCCTGGAAGGCGACAACGCCCAGCTGACCGCCAATGGCGTGCTGCTCGGCAACGGCCGCCGCCACGTCGAAACCCGCCTGGGCATCGACCACATCGCGCGCGATACCGCCTGCGAACTGCTGTGGCGCGGCGTCGCCGCCAACCGAAGCCGCGTGGTGTTCCATGGTGGCATCCAGATCCGCGAAGGCGCCGACGGCACCGACGCGAACCTGTCCAACAAGAACCTGCTGCTGTCGGCCGATGCCGAGATCGACACCCAGCCGACGCTGGTGATCGACGCCGATGAAGTGAAGGCCGCGCACGGCGCGACCGTCGGCCAGCTCGATGCCAACGCGCTGTTCTACCTGCGCTCGCGCGGCCTGCCGCAGGCACAGGCGCAAGCACTGCTGAGCGCCGCGTTCTGCCACGAACCGCTGAAGATCCTGCCGGACGCGCTGCGTGCGCAGCTGGCACGCCGCCTGGACAAGGCCCTGGCCGAGGCAGGTGTGGCATGAACCTGTCCACCCCGCGCCCGATCGAAGAACGCACTGGCGCCCCCGACTGGGATCGCGTCCGCCTCGACTTCCCGCTGCTGATGCGTGAAGTGCATGGCAAGCCACTGGTCTATTTCGACAATGCCAACACCGGCCAGAAGCCGGTGCAGGTGATCGGCGCGGTGGACGAGTTCTACCGCCGCTACAACGCCAACGTCAGCCGCGCGGTGCACGCGCTGGGCAGCGAGGCCACCGACGCCTACGAAGGCGCGCGCAACA
Source organism: Stenotrophomonas sp. PI_27 (assembly GCF_027854495.1). NCBI lineage: Bacteria > Pseudomonadati > Pseudomonadota > Gammaproteobacteria > Lysobacterales > Lysobacteraceae > Stenotrophomonas > Stenotrophomonas sp. PI_27. The sequence goes on along the minus strand of NZ_JAJNOF010000014.1, from coordinate 22,024 downwards.
CGCTGGCGCGCTTCCTCAACGTGCGCCCCAGCGAGCTGGTGCTGTGCAGCGGCACCACCTTCGCCATCAACCTGGTGGCGTACTCGTGGGCGCTGCCGCGGCTGAAGACCGGTGATGTGATCCTGGTGTCGCGCATGGAGCACCACGCCAACATCGTGCCGTGGCAGCTGGTCGCGCAGCGTACCGGTGCCACCATCCGCGTGGCCGAGATCACGCCTGACGGCGCACTGGACCTGGATGCGCTGCGCGCGGCGATGACCCCGGAGGTCAAGCTGCTGGCGGTCACCCATGTCTCCAACGTGCTGGGCACGGTCAACCCGGTGCGCGAGATCTGCCGCGAGGCGCGCAAGCGCGGCATCATCACCGTGGTCGACGGCTCGCAGGCCGTGCCACACCGCAAGGTCGACGTCGCCGCGATCGGCTGCGACTTCTACGCGATCACCGGCCACAAGATGTGCGGCCCGACCGGCACCGGCGCCTTGTGGGCGCGCCGCGAGCATCTGGATGCGATGCCGCCGTTCCTCGGTGGCGGCGAGATGATCAAGGAAGTCAGCTTCGACGGCACCGTGTTCAACGATGCCCCGCACAAATTCGAAGCCGGCACCCCGAACATCGCCGGCTTCATCGGCCTGGGTGTGGCTGCCGACTACCTGCAGCAGCTTGGTCAGGAGAACGTGGAAGCCCGCGAAGCCGAACTGCTGGCGCACTTCACCGAAGAGCTGCGCCGCGTCGACGGTCTGCGCATCATCGGCGAAGCGCCGGAGAAGGCCGCCGTGGTCTCGTTCCTGATCGATGGCGCGCATGCGCACGACCTGGCGACCCTGCTTGACCTGGAAGGCGTGGCGGTGCGCTCCGGCCAGCACTGCGCACACCCGCTGCTGCAGTACTTCGGCGTCGCGGCTACCTGCCGCGCCTCGCTCGCGTTCTACAACACGCATGCCGAGATCGAGCGGTTCATGACGGCGTTGACGAAGGTGCGAAAGCTGCTGGGCTGAAGATTCGCCAGAATCGAAGAAGTATGAGAACGCCGCAGGAAACTGCGGCGTTTTTTATTGCGCACTGAACGCAACCAAGCAGAGGCGTGACCGGGAAGCACCGAGTGATGCCAGGAACGGGCAATCTCACCGTAATGCCGATCCGTCCACCATCAACGGCCTTGAGGCACCGTCTCCTACATGCCAACAAGCATGGATACCCCGGATGCAATCAAGAAGACGTACATCATCACGACGCCCCTCAGCACCCACCGTTCCCCCTTGATAGAGCGCCTGCCCTTTGGAAGTAAGGGCAAGCACTGCAATACCGCGCAAGCACCTAAGCCACCAATCAACCTTGATGATTCCGACTGCAGCGAGTACTTCCGGTCGTTCACGCTCGATTTTCAGCAACATCCTGTGAGCCGCAAATGCGTTTATCCACATGGCACCCAGAATGATGGAAGCCCAAATGGGGAAGCTCTCAACAAACCCTGGCACTCAGCTCCTCCTTTTGAAGCTACTCCATCACATAGCACCTGCACACCCAATCATCTACGCAGCAATCTGCTATGGAGTCGTTGCGTTCAAGGGCGCAAGAAGCCCCTTGATGTATCCACCGAGGCCAACAACGTCCTCAGCTGTACCAATCAGGTCCCGTCGCATCATCTTCTCGACATGCTCTACACCACCAAGTCGCGCGACAACATCCGCAAGGAAAGTGACATCCCCCGCAAATAACGTCACGTCCTGATCCAGCTTTACAACCCAGCGACCATCACGCGAAAACAAGAAATGATCACGCATGAAGTTCCCATCTTCCAGCCAGTAGGAGCGCAGGCCATCCAGACCTCGCTCAATTTCCACGGGGCTTCCCCTGTCGGAGCACTCTGAACATCGAACCGCGCACATCGCGATATCTGCAAAGTGCTCCGAAAGTGCGCTCAGCCACGCCACCCAAACATCGTTCGGAGCAAAATCCTCATACAGGTTGCGATCAAACGCCATCCCTGCCCAATCCTCCCTGAGCAGGGGGACATCAGGAGGGGTCACATTGGAGAGGGACAGCGCGATGAAGTCAGGCCAGCAGCATACATTGTTCATGGCTTCTTCGGATATCTAACAGTGATCGGAATCTTACTACCCGTAACGTAGACCTTGATTGTATCGGTACCCTTAGGAACCAATCCATCAGGATAGGGTCGCGTGCTGTCATGTCGGTTTGCACTCCCCCCTCCAGGCAGTTGAAGGTTGCTGTCGTCACCGGTAACGCCTGGGGTCTCCTTCATTTTTTTCCAGTCCGCATCGCCGCCCTCTGGCTCGCCACCAAACTCGCCTCTCTTACCAGCCTCGCCAGGCGCAGGTCCTTTGCCTTTAACAAGATCATCAACAATAGGCTTATCAGACGGAGTATTTGAACTCGACTGATTCTGCTTAACTGCCCCCCTAATCCCAGCCTCCAGGCGACGCCCCATGTCTGCGCGCTGCTCAGGAGTAGTTAGTATGTAGTAGCCAGTTGCGAGGATTACGACAGGGGCAATGAACTCAAATGCCAATGCAGCTGATCGCCCATCGGGATCGGTAAATCTGTAAGGACTGCCATTTGCATATCTGAATCGATTGAACTGTTCAGCTGACTGCTGATAGGCCGTGACAGGATCAGTTGACAAGAAAATCCCCAACTGCGGATCCATGTACCGCTGCTGCATATAACTCAGCCCGGTCCCCGAGTCCGTCACATGCCCCGTATATCCCGGCCCATCCTTCAACGGCCGATTCACCACCGCCCCATACGGCTCATACACCATACGCTCGATGACGTTTCCGCTGGCATCGGTGATCGCCACCGGTGAACCCAGTGCATCAGTGTGGATGTACTCGACGACTTCCTGTGCGGCCGCCGGAGCCACACAGGCCGCCAGCACCACCACCACGAGCACCGCCCGAATCAACAGCAAAGAGAGTCCATTCATGGCTTAGTCCCAGCTCAGTACGCCGCGGGTGACGGGATGGTCGGCCGACCACGGCGAGCAACCACCGGCATTGCAGGCACGCACGCGATAGTCACCAGCACAGTAGGCATTGCCGTCCGCACTCACATAAGCGTTCGGCCCGGTATACAGGCGCTTTCCACCGCCACCACTCTCAAGCTGGTACTCGGTCGCATCGGCCACTTGGCTCCAGCCTACCGAGCACTGCACCTGATACGGTGCCTTGCGGGTGGTCAACCATTCGGCAAGGTAGAAGCTGGGCGTGCCAGGCGGAAGTGCGACCACAACCGTCGCAATGCCTGAATAGGGGCTACATCCGGCGAAATTGCACGCCCTTACCCGATACGCATAGCTACCCTTACCACGGCTGGCACCAAAGCTGTTCCCGCCGCCGTTATGCACCACCGTCCAGCCACCACCGTTGGCACTCTCCTCCAGCACGAAGCTCTCGCTGTTGGCCGGCACCGACCAGCTCAGGCTGTACTGCGGCACGTTCACCAGGCCCGGCGCGCTGATCACCGGCTCGATCGTCGGCGGCCCGATCACTGCTACCGCCGCCGTGGCCGACCACGGCCCGCAGCCCGCGCCATTGCAGGCAGCAACCCGATAGCCATAGTTGCCCACGCCGCGGGCAGCGGTGGCATAGGAACCTGCGTCGCCGTCGAACAGCGTGACCCATCCGCCACCATTGCTGCTTTCCTGCAGGGTGTAGCCCGTGGCACCAGCCACCCCGTTCCAGCCAATGCCGATACTGCCCGGCGCAGCGCGTGCTGGCGCAGAGAGACCTGGCGCAGTGGCAGGCGGATACACCACCGTCACCGCAGCCGTGGCGCTGTATCCCGTGCACCCCACCGGGTTACATGCGCGAACCCGGTAGTTGTAGCCTCCCGCTGCCTTGCCACTGAAGGCCTTGGACTGACCGATGGCGTTATGTACCTGGACCCAGGCGCCACCATTGGCGCTTTCCTCCAGCTCATAGCGCTCGGCACCGGATGCCGCAGACCATGCAACGCTGTAACTGCCATTGAGAGCTGTGGCAGGCACGTTCAAGGTCGGCACGATGGATGGCGCCAGTGCCACGGCCACTGATGCGACATTGCTCCATCCGCCGCACACCGCCCGGCAGCCGCGCACCCGGAACTGATAGGTTCCCGTGACCAGGCCGGTGCTGGTGAACGATTGCGCCGCGCCATCGAAGACCGTGCTCCAGGTGCCCGCAAGGGCACGCTGCAGCTCATAGCGGTTGGCACCACCGGCCGGGCTCCAGGTCAGGTTCACGCTGCCTTGGGTGATGTAGCCCGGCGCACTCAGCGCGGGAACGCCGGGTGCGGCTTCGCCATGCACCTGGGACACCAGGCTGCCTGACAGGTAGAGATAGTCGGTCTGTTTGCCGGTACGTTCGTTGCGCTGGAATCGCAGCACACCGCCGTTGTCGTAGAACGAATAGATCGCCCCCTTGCCACTGGCGCTGGCCTTCACCCGGCGCCCGTGGGCGTCGTACTCGTAACTCTCTGCTGTCCCCGCCGCGCGCAGCCGGTTGCCGTAGTCAAACGCGAAAGCTTGACCATTGCGCACCGAAAGATTGCCCTGCACGTCATAGCCAAGACCGGTCACTGTCGCCCCGGTTCCGGTTTCGATCACATTGACCAGCCGATTGGTCGGATCGAAATAGTGCGTACGATCGCGACTGCCGACCTTGGCACGACGCAGGTTGTCCAGCGCGTCGTACTCATACAGCGCGTTGCCGAAGCCCGGCGCAGTGACCGTCCGCAACCGGTCCAGGCCGTCATAGGTCATGTCCCGGTTGCCGGGCGCCCCGGGCAGGCCATCGGAAATGGCCATCACGTTGCCCCCAGCATCGTAGTCGTAGCTGTCATCCAGCACTGCGGCCGCTGCGGTGGCATCGCGGCTGCGGTCGGGCAGCCCGCGGGCATTCTGGGTCAACGTGTGCACGATCCCGTTGCCATAGACGAAGCGGGCCAGCGCGCCGTTGGCGAAGTAACTGGCCTCCTTTGCATAGCCGCCGACCGTCGTCGCCCGACCCAGTGCATCCGGCGCATAGCTGACGACACGCCCACCCGGATAGGTATTGCTGGCCAGCGTGCCGTTGGCATCGTAGCCATAGGCCAGGCTCAGGCTTCCCAGATCCGGATGCTGCAGGGTTTCGCCGCTGAGCAGGCGGCGGCGGTTGTACTGGTAGCGGTTGACGACCATCGGCCGGGCCGGGTCGTTCTGCGTACTGATCTCGGCAGGCAGACCATCAGGTGCGTAGGACCAGTTCTGATTTCCACGCCCATCCGGGAAGATCAGGGTCGACAAGCGGTTGGCGGCGTCGTAACTACGCTTCACCGCACGTCCACTGGCCAGCGCTTCATTGCGATTGCAGTCGGTGGTACTGGTCAAACCCGTGCCGGCCGCCGACCACAGCACGTTGCCTGCCGCGTCGTAGTCCTGCACGGTCGCACCGGTTTCCGGTTCGATGGTCTTGCACAGCTGCTGGTAGCCGTCATAGACGTAGCGGCGGGTCAGCGACTGGCTGCCGTCTGCACTGCGGCGGGTGATCGCCAGCGGCTTGCCCAACGTGTCTCGCTGGATCTCGGTCACCACGCCTTCCGGGTGCTGCAGCGTCAGCGGCATCTCGTAGCTGGGCTGGTCGTAGGCAAGGTGACGTGTCGTCGTCGCCTGGCCGCGCGGGTTGGTCACTTTCACCGACAGTTTGCCCACGTACTCGGTGCGGGTAACCAGTGCCCCCAGCTCGGACGATTGACTGACCACGGTGGGGCGGCCCAACGCGTCGTACTGCGTCGTGGTGCCGGCCAGGGCGGCATTGATATCGGAGAGCTGCCGCGTGGGATACGAGGCAAACACGGTCTTGCCGCTGGTGTCGTAGCGGGTCACCACGGCACTGTCCAGCACGTTGTTGGCGTTTTCGGTTACCAGCACCGGGCGGAACATCGCATCCAGGTAGGTATCGGTGCGCCGCCCGCCCTGCGTGCGGGAGTGCTTCCATGCACCGGCGGGAACCCCCAGCTGCGCGCTACCCAGTCGCTGCAGGTCCATGGTTACGCCATTCCAGTTCACGCTGTCGCCGCCAGGGAACTGCAGGCTGCGCAGCCTGCCCATGCTGTCGTAGCTGAAGCTGGTGGTTGCGCCGGTTTCGTCGGTCAGCGAGGTGATCCAACCGTTGTCGTCGACGACAACCGTGCGCACCGCACCATTGGGCGCTTCGGGCGTGGCCGGCAGGCGGAGCTGCTGCGGAACACCACGCTTCCATCCCGACAGATGGCTGGTATTTCCAAGGCCATCGGCCACCGATGCAACCGTGCCGTCGGCTGCGTAGGTCACCTGCTGGGCCAGGCGGCCAAATGCGTAGGCGCGCAGCGGCAGCGCTTTGGTCGTATCGAATTCGGTGCGGGACTGCTCGATGCCGTTGAGCACACTGCGCGCCGTCTGGCCGTTCACCCATAGCGCGGGATTGTCGTAGTAGCTGGTACTGCTGGTGCGACTCTGTCCAGCGGAATTCGCTTCGACGACGGAAACTTCGCGGACGAAGGCATCAAAGGCCTGCACCGTACGGGTGAACTGCACGCCGTCCTGATTGATGATCGTGCTCTGCACTGGGCGGTTCAGATGCTCTCCCAGCTCCGTGGCCCCGTACTTGAGGTTCCGACCCGCCTCGCGCGGGAACGGTGCGCTGGCAAGCTGCGCGTCCGGGTAGTAGTTACTGCGCTCGGTTCGAACCACCGCGCCACCAGAGCTGGTTGTCGTCGACAGCAGCAGACCGTCGTTATAGCCAACTTCCTTTCCGAATTCGTATGTCCGGATCGTGCCATCCGGCAGGGTTTCAATCGTTATCTTGGGCTCTGCCTGCCCCACCGGGATTGCCGGCCACCCAGCCTGGTCGACTCTCCTGTCGTACTCCCACCCCAGATTGGTGTACTGATAGCTCCACTCCGCCGTGGGCATCCCCGGGCCACTTATCCGCTTTGCCACCAGCGACATCGCGTCCCGATAGATAGGCGTGAGATTCCATCCGTCGGCCAGCAACTGGTCGTCGCCGGAAGTCTGGCAGTTGAACGGAACATTCTTGCGGCCATGCCGGAAAGGTCGGAACACGAAGGTTCCTACCGCGCCTGATGGGTGCGTGATGGAGGCTGCAACCTCGGTCTGCACAATCTTGTTCGTCTTCGCGCAAAGAGCCGGGACCTCCATATAGGCCCAAACGTCCTGCCCGGTGTACTCCTGGTACTTCTTCGTCACATTGACAGGCGGCAGGTTGTAGCTCCACGCCGTCCCGTCCGGCAGCGTCACCGACTGCAACACACCGGCCGGGGTGTAGCCATAGGACCAGGTTCGGCCTGCTGCGGTTGCCGTTGCGATGCGCCCCTGGGAGTCATAGGCAAGGGTGATGCTGCGCCCATCGTTGGCAACGATTCGATCCAGCCGCCCGCCGCTCCATTCGTACCGGACCCAATTGCCGAAACGATCGACAACCTGTGATGGATAGAGGAAGACCTTTTTCCGTTTCAACGTGGCATGGGTGATGGTGTCGTAGGGCTGGAGAACGGCAGACTCGTTCTCGCGCGCCACCATCCAGTCGAAGTAGTACTTGGTTCCGTCTGGCGCGTGCCCTAGGAAACCCTCGCCCGGCTGGCCGCTCTTGAGCGCACTGAGGCAGGAGAAGAACCATCCCCCTTTTGTGTTCCAGGGGGTTGGCGTGCCAACCTGGGGCGTTGGCTGGCGCGCGTCCCCGCTGCCCGCCAGGACGGTTTCACCGCCTCCGCCCGGCAATGAAAGCCTCACCCCCTCCCAATAGGTGTGCGGAGCAAAACTGATGGTCTGGGTCTGCTTGTAATTCCAGACATCCAGCGACGGGGGTGCGGAAACTGTCGAGCAACGGGCGCTTGGCGTCCAATGCCCGCCGATCGCGGTTTCGGGCTGGTCTCCGTAGGTGCCTGAAAGCGATGGAATGTCGAGATCCCAGTTTCCATATTCCTTGTCATTTGCACTGCCGCTGACATCCCCGTAACTGCGGCTGAGCGATACCGCGAGCCCACTGTTGCCCGGAATCGAAATATCCGTAGCCTTGAAACTGATCGAGCCGTCATAGAGATTGACCTGCTCGCCGAAGATCTCGCCCTTCAGCGGTTCGACAAGGTCCCCGTACTTCAGCCGCTTGTCGTACTCCTGCCGCCAGGTGGGAACGATCTGGGCTGAAACGGCGACCGGTGCCAGCACGCACAGGCCAACGACACCCAGAAGCAGATGCTTGGCAGCCATTGCGGCGCGCGGATGAGAAATGAGGCCAGACTGCATGCAGATCCTCCCTGGATCGACGTCCCTGTGTGCCCCACCTGCGCCGAACGGCAGTTGGCCTTCGACCAGGCGGCACCCGCGCCGGCAGACAGCCACGCGTTGCTTCACGGTGGGCGGGTGCTGGCTGCAGTTATGAACGAAACATGAAGGAGACGTCAACAGGATGTAGTCGACACACTCTGCAAAGCCCCCCATCCTGCGACCTCCCGCGCCCTTCCCCGCCCCACATAGAATGTCCCCATGACCACCCTGACCTTCCGCGCCGCCACGCCGGCCGACATCCCCGCCCTGATCGCCCTCGTCACCTCGGCCTACCGTGGCGACGCCAGCCGCGTCGGCTGGACTACCGAAGCCGACCTGCTGGATGGCGCCCGCATCGACGCCGAAGGCATCCAGGCCGACCTGGACCGGCCGCGCTCGACCATTCTGCTGGCCGAGCGCGGGGACCAGCTGGTGGCCTGCGCACACGTCGCCGATGTCGACGGCAAGGGCTACTTCGGCATGTTCTCGGTCGATCCGGCGCAGCAGGGCGGTGGCGTTGGCAAGCAGATGATGGAGGCGGCCGAAGCACACGCCGCGCGCGAATGGAAGGTGCCGGTGATGCAGATGACGGTGATCGACGTGCGCGACGAGCTGATCGCCTTCTACGAGCGTCGTGGCTACCAGCGCACCGGCATCAAGAAGCCATTCCCGTACGGCGATGAGCGCTTCGGCATCCCCAAGCGCGACGACCTGCGCTTCGAGATCCTGGAAAAGCCGCTGGCCGGAGCCGCCGCGTGAGCGATACCTGGACCTTCGTCTGCGCCGGCAACGAGCTGCTGCCGGGCGAAATGAAGAGTGTGTTCGACGAAGTGACCGGCACGCCGATCGTGGTATTCAACCTGGACGGTGAGCTGTACGCCCTGGAAGACCAGTGCACGCATGAAGAGTTCGAGCTGTCTTCAGGCGAGTTCAACACCACCGAAGGCAGCGTGGAATGCGTGCTGCACGGCGCGCGCTTCGACGTGCGCGATGGCCGCGCCCTGTGCGCACCGGCCTATACGCCGGTGCCCAAGTTCCCGGTGAAGCGCGAACACGACGCCGTCTGGACCCGCGACGACCGCGATTGAAGTGCCCTCCTGGCCGCCGGTGGATTCACCCAAGGGGGTGGAGCCAGCGGAGCGCACTGAGAGGCCTTCAGGACCCTCTCGGGGCCTCCAGACCGCTCATTCGATTGCGCATATGCGAATCATTATCGTTAATGTTATTCTACGTAACACCTTCGTAACGACGCCACCCCTGCGCCATGGCTTCGCCCGCGCCCACCGCCACGCTGTGCCAGCTCGCCCGCCAAGGGTGGCCGCTGCTCGTGGCCGCGCTGCTGACGCTGCTGCTGGGCTGGTCGGCGCTGCACGAAGGGCGCGGCAACGGGCCTGCGGCCCACGGCTGGCAGGCGCACGCTGAAGGGCTGCAGCAAGCCATGCCGTTGCCGGCCCCGCCGGTGGACGAATGCCCGCACCATGCCGCCCCGGCACCGGAGCCGCCGCTGGATGGCGAGGGCGCCGCACCCTGCACCGCACTGGCTCCCCCGCGTGCCGTGCTGGTCGCGCACATTCCGCTGTGGCGCTCCGACGCCCTGCGCTGGCAGCGGCACGATCCCGCACTGCGGTTGAACCCCGGCCACGCGCCGCCCGCACCGCACGCCAGCTGAGGCGCCCTGCGGCCGTTGCCGTGCGCCTGATTGCGTTTCCTGCCAGCCGGGCATCGGCCCGGTCCTGCAGAAGAAGCCTTCCATGTGTCGACGCGCTGCCTGCGCTTCGCCCCTCGCCCTTTCCCGATCCACGCCACGACCCATCGCCATGACCTACATCACGTCCCGCAAGCACGCCCCGCGCGTTTCCCTGCTCGCCACCGCTACCCTGGCTGCGGGCTTCGCGCCGCTGGCTGCGCAGGCTGCCGACAGCGCCGACGCCGGCTCCCGCAATGCCACCGAGCTGGACAAGGTGCAGGTGCGCGGCAGCTGGTTCAATCCGTCCTCGCCGAAGTTCACCGCCGAACTGCTGGACACCCCGAAGTCGGTGTCGATCGTGTCGGAGAAGCTGATCGCCGAAACCGGTGCGACCAACCTGCAGGATGCGCTGCGCATGGTGCCGGGCATCACCTTCGGCGCCGGCGAAGGCGGCAACCCGACCGGTGATCGCCCCTTCATCCGTGGCTTCGATTCGCAGAGCAACGTCTTCGTCGACGGCCTGCGCGACGTCGGTTCGCAGACCCGCGAAATCTTCGACCTGGAGCAGGTGGAAGTGGTCAAGGGCCCGAGCTCGGCCTACGGCGGCCGCGATTCCGGCGGTGGCAGCCTCAACCTGGTAAGCAAGACACCGAAGCTGAAGAACGAGACCAGCGCCAGCATGGGCATCGGTACCGACAGCTACGCGCGCGGCACCGTGGACGCCAACTACGTGCTGGGCGATGGCATCGCCGCGCGCCTGAACCTGATGAAGCACGAATCGGACATCGCCGGCCGCGACGCCGCCAACGTCAGCCGCTGGGGCATCGCGCCGTCGATCGCGTTCGGCCTGAACGGCCCGGCGCAGCTGATCGCCAGCCACTACCACATGCAGAGCGACGACCTGCCGGACGCCGGTGGCTTCCCGTACGGCAACCCGAGCGGTGCGCCGGCGTCGAAGTGGGTCGACGGCCGCCCGATGGTGCCGGACCGCAACAACTACTACGGCCTGGTCGACCGTGATTTCCAGCGCACCCGCGCCGACATCAGCACCCTGGATGCAAGCTACGACTTCGGCGGCCACAAGCTGCGCAACATCGCGCGCCTGGGCAACACCAGCAACGACTACCTGTGGACCCAGCCGGACGACAGCCAAGGCAACCCGAACAACTACGGCACCTTGTGGCGCCGTACCAACAGCCGTGCCGTCGACGTCAAGAGCTTCGCCGACCAGCTGGGCCTGACCGGCGCCTTCCAGACCGGCGTGCTCAAGCACAGCTACAGCGCCGGCGTGGAGTACAGCGACGAGAAGATGACCCGCGGCAGCTACCTGATGACCCCGGGCACCAGCAACCCGCTCACCGGCAACAGCAAGTGCCCGACCACCGGCGCAGCCACCGGCTACAACTGCACCGATTTCGCCAACCCGAACCCGCGCGATCCGTGGGCGGCCACCCATTCGGTGTATCGCAGCGACAAGGCGCTGGACGTCGAGCAGCGCACCAAGACCACCTCGGCCTACGTGTTCGACACCATCGAGCTCAATGAGCAGTGGATGATCAACCTCGGCCTGCGCTACGACGACTTCCGCACCACCCTGACCACCCCGGTGGCCGGCAAGGCGCCGACCCGCGTGCGCAACAGCAACGACTTCCTGAACTACCAGGCCGGCGTGGTGTTCAAGCCGGCTGCCAACGGCAGCATCTACCTGTCGTGGGGCACCTCCTCGACGCCGCCGGGCATGGACGGGGGCGATGGTTCGGACGGCCTGAGCGCCGCCGTGGCCGACCTCAAGCCGCAGGATACGAAGAACCTCGAACTGGGCACCAAGTGGGACCTGTTCGACCAGCGCCTGAACCTCACCGCGGCGATCTTCCACACCGTGATGAACAACGCGCGCGTGACCGTCGACAACGGCACCAGCCAGAATGCCGGCAAGAAGGAAATCAACGGCTTCGAGCTCGGCTTCACCGGCCAGCTGACCGAGGCCTGGAGCCTGTACGGCGGCTACACCTACCTGGACTCGGAACTGAAGGACAACGGCTTCGTCTGTGGCGCACCGGTCGGTCGTACCTGCCCGTCCAACGTCTACGTGCCCTCGCCGTACAACGGCAACGTGTTCCCGAACACCGCCAAGCACAGCGCCAACCTGTGGACCACCTACCGCTTCCCGATCGGCCTGACCCTCGGCGCCGGTGCGTTCTACTCCGACAAGCAGTACGGTGATGTTGCCAACACCAAGTGGATCGCCAGCTACACCCGCTTCGACGCGATGGCCAGCTACGCGATCCAGGAGAACATCAGCCTGCAGCTCAACGTGCAGAACCTGACCGACAAGACCTACTTCACCAAGGCTTATGCCTCGCACTACGCGAGCATCGCCCCGGGGCGCTCGGCCACCCTGGCACTGAACGTGAAGTTCTGATGTAGCTTCGTTCCACCACGGCGGCAGGTTCTCCTGCCGCCGTTTTTGTTTCCGGCGATACTCACCCCATGGCGAACCGTACCCCCATCGACAGCGACGCCCTGGCCGAGCTGCTGCAGCACGATCCGCAGGCCGCGTTCGCACGCGTCCGCGACGCCGCGCAGGCCGGACAGGTCGAGGCACAACTGCTGCTTGCGCAGATGCACATGGAAGGCAAAGGCACCGCGCAGGATGCTTCGGCTGCGCTGCTCTGGTACGAAACCGCCGCCAACAACGGCGCACCGATGGCGATGAACATGCTTGGCCGCTGCCATGAACTGGGCCAGGGCACCGCGCCGGATCCGGCACTGGCGGCGGTGTGGTACCGGCGCGCAGCCGACACCGGGCTGGACTGGGGCCTGTACAACCTGGCCAACCTGCTGGCCACCGGCCGCGGCGTCACCCAGGACCGCGCGCAGGCACTGGCCCTGTACACCCGTGCCGCGCACCTGGGCCATGCCAAATCGATGAACCTGCTGGCCCGCCACCTCGAGGACGGGCTGGATACCGCAGCCGATCCGCAGGCAGCGCTGGCCTGGTACCAGCGCGCGGCCGAGGCCGGTGATTTCCGCGGCCAGGCCAACTACGCCTCGATCCTGCTGCAGGCCGGCCAGGTCGAGCGGGCCGTGCACTGGCTACGGCTTGCACTGGCCCACGGCAGCCCGGCGTTCATGGCGCACATCGTGCCCGAACTGGCCGCATCGCCGCATCCACAGGTGCGCGCCCTGGTTGCGCCACCGTCGCTCTGAGGAGTCCCGCATGCTGCTGCACATCCCCGACATCCTCAGCGCCGACCAGGTGGCCGACTTCCGCCGCCGCCTCGATGCCGCCGACTGGACCGATGGCCGCGAAACGGTCGGCCACCTGGGCGCGCAGGCCAAGCACAACCAGCAGCTGCCCGAGGCGTCGCCGCTGCGCCGCGAACTGGGCGAGGTCATCCTCGTCGCGCTGGCCCGGCACCCGCTGTTCTTCAGCGCCGCGCTGCCACTGAAGTACCTGCCCCCGCGCTTCAACCGCTACAGCGGCGGCGGCACCTACGGCTTCCATGTCGATGGCGCGGTGATGAACCTGGCCAACGGCGAACAGCTGCGTTCGGATATCTCCTGCACCCTGTTCCTGTCGGCGCCGGACGAATACGAAGGCGGCGAGCTGGTCATCAGCGACACCTACGGCGAGCACGAAGTGAAGCTGCCGGCCGGCGACCTGATCGTCTATCCGTCCAGCAGCCTGCATCAGGTGCGGCCGGTCACCCGTGGCGCACGCGTGGCGTCGTTCTTCTGGGTGCAGAGCATGATCCGCGACGATGTGCAGCGCCGCCTGCTGTGGGAAATGGATGGCGCGATCGAGCGCCTGCGCCAGACCGGCGCCGACGCTGAGGCGATCCTGCAGCTGACCGGCGTGTACCACAACCTGCTGCGGCGCTGGAGCGAAGTCTGAGCCCCCGTCGCGCCGGCCTGCGACACGTTGGCAATCATTCTCATTTGCAACAGCTAACGGCTCTCATTACAATCACGCCCCGTTGATGCCGGCCGCTGCCGGCAGGCCCCTGGGGATCTTCGCTTGCTGCGCCCGCTTCGCCCTCGCCCACTGATCCATCGCACGATGGGTACCGCCATGCGCGGCCAGCGTCCTGCGCTGGCCAGCCTGCTGGCATGGGTGGCGATGCTGGCGTTGCTGCTGGGCGCGCTGCCGCTGCTGCCACAGGCCCAAGCCGGAATGGCCGTGCAGATGCCGCTGGAAGAGCGCGGCGGCCAAGGCACCTTGCTGGAAGAAGCACCGGCCAAGCTGCGCCGATGTGCTGCCGCTCCGGTGAAATCAGCCGAGAAGGCACGCCCGCCGTTGCTGCTGGCCAGCCAATGGCTGCGCACCGAGCTTGAACTCGTACCCGCCACGCCGGCCATGCCCGGCGTGCGCCCGGACTGGCCGTTGGCCGCTCCGGACACGCCCTGGGCCGATGCGCCCGGGCGCCGCCAGCAACGCGGCCAGGCGCCGCCACTCGCCTGATCCACGGCCCGACGTGACCGCCTGCGCGGTCGCGCCTGCACGCCGCTGCCTGCTTCATCCCTGCCGCCCCTGACCGGGCCTTCCGTGCCTGCCACGCCGTTCGCGCGCGGCATCGCGCCCCCCTGCATCCTTCGAGGTAACTGCCATGGCCCAGCGCCATCGTGTCCGTTCGTCCCTGTCCCGTACCCTGCTGACCAGCGCCGTACTGGCGGCTTTCGCCAGCCCCGCTTTCGCCCACGGTGACGCTTCCGGCGCCCCGCAGACGTTGGACAAGGTGGTGGTCACCGCCGCCGGCTTCGAGCAGAAGGTGATCGATGCCCCGGCCAGCATCAGCGTGGTCAGCCGCGAGGAACTGAGCAGGCGGCCGTACACCAGCCTGGTCGATGCGCTGCGCGACGTCGAAGGCATCGATGTCGGCCTGGAGGCCACCGACAAGAACGGCCGCGCCACCGTGTCGATGCGCGGGCTGCCGTCCGAGTACACCCTGGTGCTGATCGACGGCCGCCGCCAGAGCAACGTCGGTCAGATCTATCCGAACAACTTCGGTGGCGGCCAGTTCGCCTACCTGCCGCCACTGGATGCGATCGAACGCATTGAAGTCGTGCGCGGGCCGATGTCCACGCTGTACGGTTCGGACGCGATGGGCGGCGTCATCAACATCATCACCCGCCGCAACCAGGACAGCTGGCACGGCTCGGTCAGCCAGGGCTTCACCGTGCAGCAGGACGACCAGTTCGGCGACGCACGCACCACCGACCTCTACCTCAGCGGCCCGCTGCTGAAGGATCGCCTGAGCCTGGCGGTACGCGGCAGCTACTACGATGCCAAGGCATCCAACCCCGAATGGGATGCGCTGCCGCTGCCGGATGGCACCCTGTGGGAGCGCAGCATCGGCTTCGGCGGTGGTGGCAAGTCGGTCGCCAACACCAACTGGAACAGCGGCGTACGCCTGGACGTCCGCATCAACGACGACCACGAACTGTGGCTGGACTACGACGTGTCGCGGCAGAAGTTCGACAACAGCGAGGGCCAGACCGGCACCCTCGACAGCCTGGCCAGCCTGTGGCGCGTCGGCAACGCGGTCATTCCCAACCCGAACGGCAACGGCACGCTCACCCGCCGCGTAGTGCAGCCGCGCGTGGGCTACACCGCCTACCAGCGCTACGAGCGCGACCAGTTGTCGCTGACCCACCAGGGCCGCTACAGCTTCGGCACCTGGCAGACCTCGCTGACCCACAGCAGGAGCAGCAACCTGGGCCGCTCGCTGCCGCTGACCCTGGACGAGCGCGCCAACCTGCAGGCGCTGTGGAATGACGTCTGCCGCCGCACCGGCGCCGCCAGCAACTGTGCAGCCGGCCGTGGCAATGCACTGGCCGCCCTCAACCCGAGCGAGATGGCACGCCTGCAGGCATTCCTGCCGCGTCCGCTGCGGACCATGGAGCTGGAAGGCTACGTGCTCGACACCATGCTCGACCTGGACTTCGGCGCGCACACGCTGACCGTGGGTGGCCAATACAACGACACCGACATGGTCGACGGTGTGTTCGGCATGGACGGCGCCGGCTACCGCAGCAACGTCAAGCAGACGCACCGCATGTGGGCGCTGTTCGCCGAGGACAACTGGGCGCTGACCGATACCCTCACCGCCACCTTCGGCCTGCGCTACGACGACCACAACGTGTTCGGCAGCCACGTCAGTCCGCGTGGCTACCTGGTGTGGAACGCCAGCGATGCGTGGACCTTCAAGGGTGGCGTCAGCACCGGCTACAAGACCCCGCGTCCGGACCAGCTGTTCCCGGGCATCACCGGCTTCGGTGGCCAGGGCGTGCTGCCGCTGGTCGGTTCGCCGAACCTGAAGCCCGAAACCAGCACCAACTACGAGCTGGCGGCCTATTACGAGGGCCAGCGCTGGGGCTTCAATGTCACCGGCTTCTTCAACACGTTCGAGGACAAGATCGCCAGCGGCGGCACCTTCCCGAACTGCGAAGTGGCCCGCGCCGGCAGCGGCTACTGCGTGGACATCGGCCCGGGCTGGGCGGCCCTGGGCTACAGCACCTTCACCCAGAGCGTGAACATCGACAAGGCCGAGACCCGTGGCGCCGAACTGGCCGCGCATGTCGACCTGCTCGACAGCCTGCAGCTGCGCGGCAACTACACCTGGACCCGGAGCGAGCAGACCAGCGGCGCGCAGAAGGGCCTGCCGATCAGCGGCACCATGCCGGCCAGGCACATGGCCAATGCCAGCCTCAACTGGCAGCTCAACGAAGCGATCAGCCTGTCGCTGACCGGCGAAGGCCGCTACGACCGCTACCGCGACACGCTGCTGGACGCCAACGGCGCCCGCCACACCCGCTACTACGAGGACTACACGATCTTCCACCTCGGTGGCAGCTGGAAGGCCACGCCCTGGCTGACGGTGAACGCGCGGGTCAACAACCTGTTCGACAAGGACTTCGTCTCACAGTCGTGCCTGCTGATCAGCCAGAGCGAGTTCAACTGCGTGGACGACTACGCGACCAAGGACCAGCGCCGCAGCTACTGGATTTCGTTGAACGCGACGTTCTGATCGCCGCGCCCTGCCCCGGTGGGTGCCGACCCTGGTCGGCACCGCTTCATCCACGCATGGCGTGGATCTACCGATCGGTGGTGCCGGCCGCTGGCCGCCCCCCCATACCTGCTCCAGGGATACAGAACGACACGCAATTGCGAGCTATTCTCATCAATGATGTAATGGGCAGTCCCCGTCCGCCCCGAACCGTGCCGTGAGCCGTCCTGCTACTTCCACCGTGCAGCAGCAACAGAACCGTGGCTTCTGGCTGCGGACGCTGCACCAGTGGCACTGGATCAGTTCGGCGGTGTGCCTGATCGGCATGCTGCTGTTCGCGGTGACCGGCCTGACCCTCAACCATGCGGCGAAGATCGAAGCCAGGCCCCAGGTGCAGAACCAGCACCTGGCGCTGCCGGCCGCGCTGCTGGGCCAGCTCGGCACGCGCGAGGACGGCAACGCGCCGATTCCGCGCCCGGCCCGCCAATGGTTGGACGCGCAGCTCGGCATCGCCATCGGCGGACGCCCGGCCGAGTGGTCGGCCGAAGAGATCTACCTGTCGCTGCCGCGCCCTGGTGGCGACGCCTGGTTGAGCATCGATCGCCAGACCGGCGCGGTGGAGTACGAATCGACCTCGCGCGGCGTGGTGTCCTACCTCAACGACCTGCACAAGGGCCGCAACGCGGGCCCGGCCTGGGGCTGGTTCCTGGACCTGTTCGCCGTGGCCTGCCTGGTGTTCTGCATCACCGGGCTGTTCCTGCTGCACCTGCATGCGCGGCAGCGGCGCATGACCTGGCCGCTGGTCGGCCTGGGCCTGATGATCCCGCTGTTGATCGCCCTGCTGCTGATCCACTGACTTTCCCCCGTTCCCGGAGCCGCCCCATGCGCGTCACCCTGACCATCGCCCTCAGCGGCCTGCTGGCCACCTCGCCGGCCTATGCCGCCACCCTCGACATCAATGTCGAAGTGCCCAAGCTCAACGTGGCCGAGTACCACCGCCCGTACGTGGCGGTGTGGCTGGAAGGCGCCGACCAGAAGGTCGCGGCCAACCTGTCGGTCTGGTACCAGCAGACCAGCAACAGCGAAGGCCACGGCACCAAGTGGCTTCCCGACCTGCGCCAGTGGTGGCGCAAGAGCGGCCGCACCCTGCAGGTTCCGGTGGATGGCGTGACCGGCCCGACCCGCCCGGCCGGCAAGCACGCGCTGTCGTTCAACGACAGGCAGCCGGCCCTGAAGCAGCTGGCCCCGGGCAACTACACTCTGGTGGTGGAAGCCGTGCGCGAAGTCGGCGGCCGTGAACTGTTGAAGATTCCCTTCACCTGGCCGGCGACCACCGCGCAGAACGGCAAGGCGCAGGGCGCCACCGAGCTGGGACAGGTCACCCTCGCCGTCAAACCGTAACCGCCTGAGCCGGGGTCGGATCCCTTCCGCAGGAAGGGCTCTGACCCCATCGCCCTATCCCTCGGGGTCAGAGCCCTTTCCGCTGGAAAGGGATCCGACCCCTTCCAACTGGAGTCTTCCGCATGAAGCGCACGCTCGTCCTCGCCGCCGCCCTGGCCGCTGCCCTTCCCTTCTCCGCCCTGGCCCACAAGGCCTGGCTGCTGCCCTCGCAGACCGTGATCGCCGGCAACGCGCCGTGGATCACCGTCGACGGTGCGGTCTCCAATGACCTGTTCTATTTCAACCACGTGCCGCTGCGCCTGGAGTCGCTGGTGATCACCGCGCCGGACGGCAGCACCGTGCAGCCGCAGAACGCGGCCACCGGCAAGTACCGCAGCGTGTTCGACATCGAACTGAAGCAACCGGGTACCTACCGCATCGCGTCGGTCAATGACGGCCTGTTCGCCACCTACGAGCAGAACGGCGAGCGCAAGCGCTGGCGCGGCAGCGTCGCCACCCTTGGCGAACTGCCCAAGGACGCGAAGAAGCTGGAACTGAGCCAGTCGGTCGGCCGCGTGGAGACGTTCGTCACCAACGGTGCGCCGAACGATACCGCGCTGAAGCCGACCAACCGCGGCATCGAGCTGGTGGCCGTCGGCCACCCGAACGACCTGTTCGCCGGCGAGGAAGCGACCTTCCGCGTGCTGGTCGACGGCAAGCCGACCGCCGGCCTGGAATTCGAGATCGTGCGTGGTGCCACCCGCTACCGCAACGCGCAGGACGAGCTGAAGGTCACCAGCGATGCCAAGGGCGAGATCAAGGTGACCTGGCCGGAAGCCGGCATGTACTGGCTGGAAACCGGTACCGAGGACAACAAGACGTCGCTGAAGCAGGCCGCCAAGCGCCGCTTGAGCTACGTCGCCACGCTGGAAGTGCTGCCGCAGTAACGACGTGGGCGGCGATGCCGGGCAGGCCCCGGCATCGCGCCTGCAGCAGACCCCCATGACCGATCCCCTGCTCGACATCGCCCGCCTCGGCGGCACCACCATGGGCACCACCTGGAGCGTGTCGCTGGTCGCGCCACGCCAGCGCGACCTGCATCCGCTGCATGCTGGCATCCAGGCGCGCCTGGATGATGTGGTCGCGCAGATGAGCACGTGGGAAGCCGGCTCGGACCTCAGCCGCTTCAATCATGCCGCTGCCGGCCAGTGGTGCACGCTGCCGGCCGAGACCCGCCGCGTTCTGGCCTGCGCACAGGCCATCGCTGCGGCCAGTGACGGCGCCTTCGATCCCACCGTCGGTCCGCTGGTTGCACTGTGGGGCTTCGGTGCACATGCCGGTGAACGCCGCCAGCCCGATGCCGCCACCCTGCAGGCCACGCGTGAGCGCTGCGGTTGGCAGCGCCTGCAGTGGCAGGGCGATGCGCTGCTGCAACCGGGTGGGCTGGAACTGGATCTCTCTGCGATCGCCAAGGGCTTCGGCGTCGATCACGTCGCCGCGTGGCTGCGCGGACAAGGCATCGCTGCCGCGCTGATCGAGGTCGGTGGCGAACTGGCCGGCTATGGCCGGAAACCGGATGGCCAGCCGTGGCGCGTGCTGGTGGAGTCCGCACCGGAAGAAGATGCGCGGACCGATACCCCGCCTCGCGTGCTGGCACTGGATGGCCGGGCGGTGGCCACCTCCGGCGATCGCTGGCACCAGTACCACGCCGATGGCGAGGCTTACAGCCACAGCCTCGATCCGCGTACCGGCAGGCCGGTGCGCCAGGTCGCTGCGGCAGTCACGGTGGTGGCCGGCGATGCGATGCACGCCGATGCCTGGGCGACCGCGCTGACCGTACTCGGTCGCGACCAGGGCATGGCGCTGGCCGAGCGCGAAGGCCTGGCGGCGCGCTACCTGCAGCGCGCTGCAGGCGGCCCGCAGGAGTTCCTCAGCAGCGCCTTCCAGCGTCTTCTCGACGAGCAGGGCGCATGAGCGGACGCCGGTCGCGCGCGTGGCTCGGCAACACCCTGGCCCTGCTCCTGTTGGCGCTGATCGGCGGGGCGTTGCTGCGCCTGCATCTCGGTGAGGCATGGTGGCAGGGCGCGCCACCGATTCGACACTTGCACATCGCGGCACTCGCCACGGCCGTGTATGCGCTGGCCTGCGCTGCACTGTGGTGGCGTGGGCGCCCGCGCGACGATGCCGCAACCGGAGACACGGCGCCCCTCCTGCTGGTCTGGTCCAGCCAGACCGGCTTTGCCCGCGAGCTGGCCGAACGCAGTGCCGAAGCCCTGCGCGGCGCCGGCATGCCCGTGCGCGTGCGCGGTCTGCACGACGTCGACGCCGCGTTGCTGGCCGACAGCCAGCGCGCGCTGTTCATTGCCAGCACCACCGGCGAGGGCGATCCGCCCGACCACGCCCTGCCCTTCCTGCGCGGGGTGATGGCCGCGCCGCCGTCACTGCAGCACCTGCAGTACGGCGTGCTCGCACTGGGCGACCGCAGCTATGGCCACTTCTGCGGATTTGGCCACCAGCTCGACCAATGGCTGCGCCAGCATGGCGCGCATCCACTGTTCGATGCGATCGAAGTCGACAACGCCGATCCGGCCGCGCTGCGGCATTGGCAGCAGTTGCTGGGGCAACTCGGCGGCGGCGCCAGTGAACTGCCGGACTGGAGCCCGGCCGCGTACCAGCCGTGGACGCTGCTGCAGCGCGAGCATCTGAACCCGGGCAGCCCCGGCGGTCCGGTGTACTGGTTGCGCCTGCAGCCACCGGCCGGCGCAGAGGCGCAGTGGCAGGCCGGCGATATCGCCGAGATCGGCCCGCAACATGCTTGCGCCAGCGCGCGCGCCTGGCTGCACGCGCAGGGCTTCGATGCGGACACCGTGCTGGAGGACGGGCAGACCTTGCTGGCGCGCGTCGCGCGCTCGCACCTGCCCTCGCTGGTTCCGCCGGGTGACCTGCCCGCATTGCTGGCGACCCTGCAGCCGCTGCCGCATCGTGAGTACTCGATCGCCTCGGTGATGGCCGACGGCGCGGTGGAGCTGCTGCTGCGCCGACAGCTGCGCGCCGACGGCACGCCCGGCATCGGCAGCGGCTGGCTGTGCGACCACGTGGCCATCGGCGAGCCGGTGCAGCTGCGCCTGCGCCGCAATGACAATTTCCATGGCGTGCCCGCCGATGTGCCGCTGCTGCTGATCGGCAACGGCACCGGCATCGCCGGCCTGCGCGCCCACCTGCACGAACGTGCCCAGCAGGGCGCGCGCCGCACCTGGCTGCTGTTCGGTGAGCGCACCGCCGCACACGACTTCCATTTCGGCGACGAGCTGCAGGCAATGCTGGCGAGCGGAACGCTGGCGCGGCTGGATGCTGTGTTCAGCCGCGATGGCGGTGCGCATCGCTACGTGCAGGACCGGCTGCTGGCCGAAGCACCAACGCTGCGGCAGTGGGTGGACGACGGCGCAACGATCCTGGTCTGCGGCAGCCTGCAGGGCATGGCCCCGGCCGTGGATGCGGTGATCGAGCAGGTGCTGGGTACTGCGGGCAAGGAAGCGCTGTTGCTGGCCGGTCGTTACCGGCGCGATGTGTACTGAGGTTGCCCCATCCACGCATGGCGTGGATCTACTGAACGGCGTGTCCAGGCAGGGTGGCAACCGCAGTGCA
>NZ_JAJNOF010000013.1:0-140025 GCF_027854495.1 Stenotrophomonas sp. PI_27 | reverse complement strand
CCGCCTTTCAAGGAAACGCCGACGAACTCCGAACGCAGGGCGGATGCCCTTGCGTACGAAGTAAAGGGGGAGGTGACGGCCAACGGCCGGCGCCGGAGGACATTCGTACGCAAGGGCATCCGTCCGGCGCCGCGCAGAGTGCATCCGCCACACGCGTGTCTTCAACCGACGTCTCTGCGGCTGAAGGGCCCCGACAAGGCTCGGTGTGCGGTGAGGAGAGCGCAGCACGCGCAGCCGCCTTTCAAGGAAGCGCCGACGAACTCCGAACGCAGGGCGGAGGCCCTTGCGTACGAAGTAAAGGGGGAGGCGACGGCCAACGGCCGGCGCCGGAGGACACTCGTACGCAAGGGCATCCGTCCGGCGCCACGCAGAACAATCCGCGAAAGAGCCTCAGCGCCCGCGACCACCATGCCAATGCTGGTGCCACGCCTGGAACATCAACACGTTCCACAGGTGCGTGTGCCACTTGCGCTCGCCGCGCAGGAACGCCTCCCAGATGCCCCGCACGCGCACCGCATCGAAGCAGCCCTGGTTGCGCAGCAGCTGCGGGTCCAGCAGTGCCTCCGCCCAGTCACGCAACGGCCCCGCCAGCCAGCGCGCCATCGGCGGGCCGAAGCCGCGCTTGGGACGATACACCAGCGGCTCCGGCAGATAGCGCGCCAGCAGGTGCTTGAGGATCCGCTTGTGTTCCCCATCGTGGTACTTCAGGTGTTGCGGCAGGCGCCACGCCAGGCGCACGACCTCCATGTCCAGCAGCGGCGCACGGGTCTCGACACCCGCCGCCATGCCCGCACGGTCGACCTTGGCCAGGATGCCCTCGGCCAGGTCCATGCGGAAATCCAGCAGCTGGATGCGCGCCTCGGCCGGCAGCGCCGTGTCCTGCTGCTGGAAGATCGTCAGCGGCTCACGCGCACCCAGCACGACCTGGGCCGGCTGTCGCCAGCGGGTCACCCGCTGCAGGTAATGCCCCTCCACATCGTTGGCAGCGACCTCGGCCACCAGCGCACGCCAGCCACCGAGGCGACCGCGCTCGGCGTTCAAGCGATTGCCGCTGCGCCGCGCGAGGTCGCGTACCCAGTCCGGCAGGCCGCCGCACAGGCGCGCATTGCGCAGCGCGCGGCCATAGCTGGGGTGGCCGAAGAACAGCTCATCGCCACCGTCACCGGTCAGCGCGACCGGCTTGCGCGCCCCCAGCAGTTCACTGGCCAGCAACGTCGGCAGCTGTGAAGCGTCGGCAAAGGGTTCGCACCAGACCTGCGGCAGGCGCTGCAGCAGGTCCAGGCCCTGGCGCGCATCCATGCGGTGCAGGTGGTGCTGCACCCCCAGGTGACGCGCGACCTGCGACGCCCAGTCGCTCTCGTCATGCCCCGGATCGTCGAAACCGACGGTCCAGGCCTCGATCGGCAGGGTCGATTGCGCCTGCATCATCGCCGTCACCAGCGAAGAGTCGGTGCCGCCGGACAGGAACGCGCCACAAGCCAGTGGCGAGTGCATGCGCGCCGCGATCGCCTTCTGCAGTGCTGCTTCCAGCTGGTCGGTGGCCTGTTCCAGGCTCGGCGCCGGCTGCAGCGGCTGCTGCAGCGCGCTCTGCATCGCGTCGCGCGCGCACCAGTAACGCGCGCCACCCTGCGCGGCATGGCTGGAGCGACCTGCGGCGTGGTCACTGAGATCGATGCGCAGCATCGCGCCGGCCACCAGCTTGTGGATGCCGCGGTAGATGGTATGCGGTGCCGGCACGTAGTCATGGCGTAGCAACAGGCTCAGCGCGTCCTGATCGATGCTCGGCGCGAAACCGGCGAAGGCCTGCAGCGCCTTCAACTCCGAGGCGAACAGGAACTGGCCCTGGTACCAGCCGTAATACAGCGGCCTCTCGCCCACCGGATCACGGGCCAGCCACAGCACGCGCGCCTCCCGGTCCCAGACGCTGAAGCCGAAGGCACCCTCGATGCGCGACAGCGCCCGCTGCACGCCCCATTCGACGATCGCCTGCAGCAGCAGCCGCGCATCGCTGCAACTACGTGGCAGGTCGCGCAACTGCGCCTGCAGGTCACCGCGGTTGTACAGGCGGCCGTCCAGGCACAGCACGTAGCGACCGCAGTCCGAGCTGAGCGGCTGCAACGGCGTATCGGCCGGCGCCCGGCAGTGGCCCAGCGCGAGGCCGGCCTCGGCGTCGGTCCAGTAGCCGATGCGGCCACGGCCACGCTGCTGCAGGGCACGCAGCATCGGTGCCAGCTGCTGCAGCAGCTGCTCGTCCTCGGCGGGCGGCAGCCAGGCCCCGACCACGCCGCTCATCGGGCGCCTCGGCAGTGGCAGCGGCGGGGTGGGTTGAACAGGCAGCGGGCGGCGGGCGACATGAGGACGGCACGCGGAGCGGAGGAGACTCCATGCTCGGCCGCAGGCCCCGCTGCGTCAGTCGCTTTGCTGTCAGCGATCGTCACCAGCCGTATCACGAAGGTAACGTTTTGTAACAGCGGCAGGCTATGCTGGGCGGCAAGTCGTTGCCGGGACTGAGAACCGGCCGGAGCGCCAGCAACCCCGGCTGAATGGCGCCCGCCCCCGGGACCCGGGCGGCCCGACGGCTGGGATAGCATCGCCGCGCTCGTGCCGTGGCGGTACGTTTGCGTCCACGGAGGCCTTGGAAATGCTGGATATCGTACTGGTCGAAGACGATGCCCGCCTGGGAACGATGGTCAGTGACTACCTGCAGCGGCATGGCTACCAGGTTGCCCATGAACGCAGCGGCGAGCGGGCAGTGGCCCGGATCCTGGCCGAAAAGCCGGCGCTGGTGCTGCTCGATGTCGGCCTGCCCGACCAGGATGGTTTCGAAGTGTGTCGGCAGATCCGGCCCCACTATGACGGCATCATCTGCGTGCTGACCGCCCGTACCGACAACATCGACCAGGTGCTGGGCCTGGAACTGGGGGCCGACGATTACATCGGCAAACCGATCGAGCCGCGGGTGCTGCTGGCCCGGTTGCGTGCCCACCTGCGCCGGCACCGCCGGGTCGAGCCGCGTGACGGCAGCCTGCGCTTCGGCGAGCTGAACATCGACCCTTCCACCCGCAACGTGCACCTGCAGGGCGGCCTGCTGGAGCTGACCACGGCCGAGTTCGACCTGCTGTTCCTGCTGGCCAGCAACGCCGGCCAGATCCTCGACCGCGATGCGCTGCTGCGCGGCCTGCGCGGGATCGCCTTCGACGGCCTGGACCGCTCGATCGATGCCCGCATCTCGCGCCTGCGCCGCAAGCTGGGCGACAACCCCGAGCAACCGGAACGGATCAAGACCGTCCGCGGCCGCGGCTACCTGTTCAGCCGCTCGGCATGGGGATGACGCGCACGCCGTCGGCGATGCGCGGCCACGCCTTCCACTTCCTGCGCTACGGCATCGGCTTCCTGCTCGCCCACCTGTTGCTGATCGTGCTGGGCCTGTGGGCCTGGGATGCCCTGCTGGAAGACCGCACCGAAGCCGGCCTGCAGGCCGAGATGCGCGGCACGCACGCGCTGCTGCAGCATCGCTTCGCCGAAACCCCGCGTGAGCAATGGCCGGCGCTGGCCCGCGAACTCGACGCTGATTTCGCCTATGCCCTGCGCCTGGTGCCGCTGGCCGAGGCGGCGAAGGCGCTGCCGGCCAGCCAGCGCCCTCCGTTCAACAACGGCCGCGTGCAGATCGACCTGGAGCACATGCGCAGCCTGCAGCGCATCGGTGACAGCGACTACGCGGTGATGCTGGGGCCGCTGGACGAAGCACTGCCCGATGAGGGGTGGCAGGACAGCGAAGTGTCCGGCGTGGCGATCCTGCTGCTGATCCTGATGGTGGCGGTGGCACTGCCGATGTACGTGATGGTCTACCGGCTGTGGCGCGACGTCTCGCAGCTGGCCCAGGCGGCGCGGCGCATGCGCGACGGCCAGCTGGACACGCGTGCGCCGCGCGCCGGCACCGCACTGGTGCGGCCGCTGGCCAATGCCTTCAACCACATGGCCGAGCAGCTGCAGCAACTGCTGGAAAGCCAGCGGGTGCTGGCCCAGGCGGTGGCGCACGAAGTGCGCACGCCGCTGGCACGGATGCGTTTCGGCCTGGCCGAGCTGGAAGACAGCGCACTTGACGACGTGCAGCGCGATGCGCTGGGCGGCCTGCGCACCGACGTTGATCGGCTGCAGCACCTGACCGATGCAGGCGTCGAGTACGCCGCACTGGGCCGCTGCCATCAGCTGACCCGCCAGCGCCTGCAGCTGGCGGCCCTGGTGCGTGGCGTGGTCGCCCAGTTCGCACCGTTGCCGATGCCGGTGCAGCAGGCGCTGTCGCCGGTGGGTCTGGTCAACGTCAACCGGCACATGCTGGAACTGGCGCTGCGCAACCTGCTCGGCAATGCCCTGCGGTACGCGCGGCGGCAGATCCGCATTGCCAGCACCGTCAACGACGCCTGGCTGTGCGTACAGGTGGAGGACGACGGCCCCGGCATCGCACCGGAGCTCCGCGGCCAGGTGCTGCAACCCTACGTGCGGCTGGACCCGGGCAGTCCCGGGTTCGGCCTCGGCCTGGCACTGGTGCAGGTGGTGGCCGACAAGCACGGTGGCCACGTCGAGGTGACCGATTCGGAGCTGGGTGGGGCCTGCATCCGCCTGCACCTGCCATTGGAGAGCGGCGGCAGCGCAGAGGGCGAAGCGGCCTGCTAGGCCGCCGGTTCCGCGCGCGGCAAGGCAAACACGAACAGCGCGCCGCGCGCACTGTCACGCAGTTCGATGCGCCGGCCATGCAGCTGCACGATGCGCTGCACGATCAACAGGCCCAATCCGCCGTTCTCGCCGCGCCGGGCACCCAGCGCGGCCGGTGCCTGGAACAGCTGCGTGCGCAGTGCCGGGGCCACCCCGGGACCGTCATCGGCCACGCTCACCTCCACGCTGTCATCGGTTGCGCGCAGGCGCACCTCGATCTGCCCGCCCTCGGGTGCATGCCGCAGCGCGTTGTCGAGCAGGTTGGTCAGCACCCGCTCGACCAGGCCAAGGTCGGCGCGCACCGGGGGCAGGCCGGGCGGGAATGCCGCGTGCAGTTGCTGGCCACGCGCCTGCGCCGCCAGTTCGAACTTCTGCAGCACGTCCTGCAGCAGCTCCGGCAGTGCGAACACCTCCCACTCCAGCCGCACTTCGCCATGCTCCAGCCGCGCCAGCTCGAACAGCGCGCGCGCCAGCCGGCCGACCTTGGCACTCTGTGCCAGCGCGATGCCGAGATAACGGCGCCGCTCGTCCGGCGACAGCGTGGCATCCTTCAATGCCAGCGTTTCCAGGTAGCCGTGCAGCGATGACAACGGCGTGCGCAGGTCGTGCGAGATGTTGGCCACCAGCTCGCGGCGCTGCAGGTCCTGCTGGCGCAGCTGCTGCCACTGCTCGCCCAGCCGCTGCGCCATCTGCGCATGCGCATGTTCGAGGATCACCAGTTCATCGCGCTCACCCGGGCGCAGCGGCTCCGCCGGCGGCAGCGGCGTGGGTGCATCGATGTCGAAGGCCTGGATGCGCCGGGTCAGCCGCCGCAGTGGGCGTGTCACCCAGTAGAACGCCACCAGCCCGGCCAGCAGGCCGAGGCCACCAACGAGTGCCACCGACCACAGCGTGGTGTTCCACTGGCTGCCGGCGGCGAGGTCGTCGGCCAGCATCTGCCGGTGCTCGCCCACCAGCACCACGTACACATAACCGGCCTGGCGGCCCTGAACGATCAACGGTGCAGCACTGAACACCTTGCGGCCATCGGCGCTGCGCGGGTCATCGCCGAGGATCGGCAACGGTGCTCCCGCCAGCAAGCGGCGCAGCGGCGCCACGTCCACCCGGGTGCGCACCAGGTGCCCACTGGGCGCATCGTGGCCAAGGATGCGGCCCTGGTCGTCCAGCAGGTAGACCTCGACGCTGGGGTTGACCGCCATCAGCTGGCCGAACAGCGCGCGCACCGCGGCATCGCGCATGCCGCTGGTATCCATCAGCTCGCTGCGCTGCGCGATATGTTCGGCCAGGCCCAGCGATAGCCGCTGCACGACTTCCTGCTCGTGGCGGGTGTTGGCCCGCATCTGCAGCGCCAGCAGCGCCATGCAGCACGCCAGCATCAGCGCAGCGGTCACCACCGCCAGCTTCTGCCACAGGTTCGGCTTGATCATGCGGCCGCCCCGGCCGGGTCGACCAGCTTGTAGCCACGACCCCACACCGTCAGCAACCGCCGCGGGTTGGCCGGGTCGGGCTCGATCTTGCTGCGCAGGCGATTGATATGGGTGTTGACCGTGTGCTCGTAGCCGTCGTGCTGGTAGCCCCAGACCTGGTTGAGCAGCTCCATGCGCGCGAACACCTGGTCCGGGTGACGGGCGAAGAACAGCAGCAGGTCGAATTCGCGCGGGGTCAGCTCCAGCGAGTTGCCATCGACCGAGGCGGTGCGCGCGACCGGGTCCAGCTGCAACCCGCCCAGCTCGATCGCACCGGCATCGATGCGCGCGCTCTGTGCCATCGCCTCGGCGCGGCGCAACAGCGCACGCACCCGCGCCACCAGCTCCGGCATCGAGAACGGCTTGGCCAGGTAATCGTCCGCGCCCAGCTCCAGGCCGACGATGCGCTGCGTTTCGCTGCCCCGCGCGCTGATGATGATGATCGGCACGTAACGCGCCATCGCGCGTGCACGCTGGCAGACCTGCAGGCCATCCACGCCGGGCAGCATCACGTCCAGCACCAGTGCATCCCACGGGCCGTCCTGCTCCAGCAGGCGCAGGCCGGCGTCGCCGCTGGCGGCATGGGCGACCTCGTAGCCTTCATCGCCCAGGTGCATGCGCAGCAGGTCGGCGATGTGGGCATCGTCTTCAACGATCAGCACGCGTTTGGTCGACATCGGCAACTCGGGGCCAGCGGGGAGGCTGGCTGCATTGTGGCGCGGGACGGCCGCCGATACCTCACGAAAAATTGAATCCTGCGTGAGGATTCGTTGACCCGGGCGGGCGCAGCATGGCCCCGTCGCCCCTTCCCGGAGTCCGCCATGTCCCTGTCCCGCCGCCATCTGCTGGGCCTGGGCGGTGTTGCCACCGCCGCCGGCCTGCTCGGCCTGGGGGCCTGCAGCCGCGCCGCCCCGGCCGCCGCCGAAGCGCGTCCGTCGCGACAGTTCGAGGTCATGCACAGCGATGCCGAGTGGCGCCAGCGCCTGACCCCGGCGCAGTACGCGGTGCTGCGCCAGCAGGCGACCGAGCGCCCCTACAGCAGCCCGCTCAACAAGGAGCACCGGCAGGGCACCTTCGCCTGCGCCGGCTGCGCGCTGCCGCTGTTCTCCTCGTCCACCAAATTCGAGAGCGGCACCGGCTGGCCCAGCTTCTGGGCACCGCTGCACAACGCCATTGGCGAAGACCGCGACGTCACCTTCGGGATGCTGCGGGTGGAGGTGCACTGCCGTCGCTGTGGCGGCCACCTTGGCCATGTGTTCAACGATGGCCCACGCCCGACCGGGCTGCGCTACTGCATGAACGGTGCGGCGATGGTGTTCGTTCCCGGTGCCACCAATGGCGGCACTGCCGACGGCTGGCGGGTGCCGGTCGGTTCTTCCCCTGTTTCCGGAGCCTGACCATGCTGCTGTTGCTGCTTGCCTACCTGGGGGGCGCGCTGACCCTGCTCAGCCCCTGCATCCTGCCGGTGCTGCCGTTCGTATTCGCGCGTGCCGACCGTCCGTTCCTGCGCAGCACGCTGCCGCTGCTGCTGGGCATGGCGCTCACCTTCACCGTGGTTGCCAGCCTGGCCGCGGTGGGCAGCCAGTGGGTAGCGCAGGCCAACCAGGTCGGACGCTGGATCGCCCTGCTGCTGATGGCGCTGTTCGCGCTGGCGCTGCTGTGGCCGCGACTGGCCGACCACCTGCTGGCACCGTTCCAGCGCGTGGGCGCCCGCCTGAGCGCGCGTGCCGATGCCGCCGACGCTGCGGGACGGGGCGGTGCATGGACATCGCTGCTGATCGGCATCGCCACCGGCCTGCTGTGGGCGCCCTGCGCGGGGCCGATCCTTGGCCTGGTGCTGACCGGTGCCGCCCTGCATGGCGCCAGCGTGGGGACCAGCACCCTGCTGCTGGCGTATGCGCTGGGCGCGATCACTGCGCTGGCGCTGGCGGTGTGGGTCGGCGGCCGCGTGTTCCGTGCGCTGCAGGCGCGGCTTGGCCTCGGCGATGCGCTGCGCAAGGGGCTGGGCGTGGCCGCCCTGCTGGCGGTGGTGGTGATCGGCCTGGGCTGGGATACCGGCCTGCTGACCCGTCTTTCCACGGTCAGCACCGCCCGCATCGAGCAGGGCCTGCTGGATGCGGTGCCCGGCGCGCAGCCGTCGGCACCGCCGATGATGATGATGGCCGGTGCCAACGCCGCTGCCGATGCACCGCTGCCGGTGGAAGGCACCCTGCCCGCGCTGGACGGTGCCACCGGCTGGCTCAACAGCCCCCCGCTGGCAGCCGAGCAGCTGCGCGGCAAGGTCGTGCTGATCGATTTCTGGACCTACTCCTGCATCAACTGCCTGCGCGCGATGCCGTTCGTGCACGAATGGGAGCGCCGCTACCGCGACCACGGCCTGGTGGTGATCGGCGTGCACACGCCGGAGTTCGCCTTCGAGCGTGACCCGCGCAACGTGATGAAGGCGGTGCAGCAGCTGAAGGTTGAGTACCCGGTGGCGCTGGACAACCAGTACACGATCTGGCGCGCGTTCAACAACCGCTACTGGCCGGCGCAGTACTTCGTCGACGCACAGGGCAACATCCGCGGCCACCAGTTCGGTGAAGGCAACTACGCGCGCTCGGAACAGATGATCCGTCGCCTGCTGGCCGACGCCGGGCAGACGAACCTGCCGCCGCCCGCCGATCCCGCTGCCGCCGAGCTGAAGGGCGTGGCCGCGCAGGCCGACATGAGCAACCTGCGTTCGCCGGAAACCTACCTGGGCCACGCCCGTGCCGAGCAGTTCGCCTCGCCCGGCGGGCAGCGCAGCGACGCCGCGTTCGACTACACGCTGCCGGCCAGCCTGGCGTTGAACCAGTGGGGACTGTCCGGGCGCTGGACCATCACCGACGAGGCCGCACAGCTGCAGCAGGCCGGCGGCCGCATCGCCTTCCAGTTCCATGCCCGCGACCTGCACCTGGTGCTGGCACCGGGCCACGAAGTAACGCCGGTGCGCTTCCGCGTCTGGCTGGATGGCAAGCCGCTGCCCGCCGCCGACGCCGGCAGTGATGTCGGTGCCGATGGCAGTGGCGTGGTCGACGAGCACCGCCTGTACCAGCTGGTGCGCCAGCGCGGCACGGTCGGCCCGCACCGCTTCGAGATCGAGTTCCTCGATGCGGGCGTGCAGGCCTATGCCTTCACCTTCGGTTGAACCGGGAGGACATGATGAAACTCTCCTTTGAACAGGGCATCGCCGCCGGTGTGGCCGGCCTGGTGGCCACAGCCTTGATTGCCGGCGTGCTGCTGGTCGACCACGGCGCGGCTGCGGCACCGGTCGAAGCCAGCGCGCAGATCCAGGCACTGCCGGCCCCCACCGGCGATGCGGCGTTCCGCGATGACGCGACCCACGCCAGCGTGGTGTTCGCCGGTGGTTGCTTCTGGGGCGTGCAGGGCGTGTTCCAGCACGTCAAGGGCGTGAGCAACGCGGTCTCCGGCTATATCGGTGGCAGTGCGGCCAATGCGCGTTATGAGCGCGTCAGCAGTGGCCAGACCGGCCATGCCGAAGCAGTGAAGATCGACTACGACCCGCGCCAGGTCAGCTACGGGCAGCTGATGCAGGTGTTCTTCTCGGTCGCGCACGACCCGACCCAGCTCAACCGCCAGGGGCCCGACCACGGCAGCCAGTACCGCTCGGCGATCTTCAGCGATGACGCCCGCCAGCAGGCCGCCAGCCGCGCCTACATCACCCAGCTCGGCCAGGCCGGCAGCTACCGCGCACCGATCGTCACCCAGCTGGTCAGCGGCCAGCGCTTCTACCCGGCCGAGAGTTACCACCAGAACTACATGACCAACTACCCGCAGGCGGCCTACATCCGCTACTACGACGCACCGAAGCTGGCGGCCCTGGCCAAGCAGTTCCCGGCGCTGTACCGGCGCGAGGCGGTGCTGGTGCCGATGCGGTAACGACCTGGGTAGCGCCGGCCGCTGGCCGGCAACCGCACTGTTCCGGATCCCGGGATGGCCGGCCAGCGGCCGGCACTACCCAAAAAAAGACGCACGGCCATCCAGCCGTGCGCTTGGAAAATACCGGCCACGCCCCGATCAGGCCCGGCCGACGACAACATGCTAGGCTCGCCATCATCACGGGTACAGCACCAGATGGCGGGAACTTCGATGGATACAGATGACCAGGCCACGATGATTCCTCCCCGCTACCAGCGGCTGTCCGATGAACTGGCCGAGGCCATCCATGGCGGACGTCTTCCGGTCGGCAGCCGCCTGCCCTCGCTGCGGCAGATGGCCTCGCAGCGCAGGCTCAGCCTGAACACCGTGATTGCCGCCTACCGCCAGCTGGAAGATGCCGGCCTGGTGATTCCGCGGCCCAAGGCCGGCTTCGAGGTGGCGCCGCGGTTGTCGGTACCGGAACGGTCACTGCGCGATGTGCCCTCGGCCCCGACCGCACCGCTGCAGCAGGTACTCATGGCGCGGGTGCTGGAGGCACAGCGCCGCCCGGGCGTGGTCGACCTGGCCTTCGCCGGCCCGCGCGGTCGGCAGTTCTACCCGGGCGCGCAGCTGGCCCGTCACACCGCGCAGGTGCTGCGCCATGGCCAGCAGACGGTGGAGACCTACGCACGCCCGAACGGCTCGCCACGCCTGCTGGCGCAGATCGTGCGGCGTGGCCCGCGCATGGGGCTGCATACCCACAGCGAGCGCCTGCTGTTGACCCATGGTGCGATGGAGGCCCTGCAGCTGGCCCTGCGCGCGGTGACCGAACCGGGCGACGCGGTGGGCATCGAGGCGCCCTCCTACTTCAACCTGTACCCGTTGCTGGCCAACCTCGGCCTGCAGGCCATCGAGCTGCCCACCCATCCGCAGCACGGCCTGGAGGTCGATGCGCTGGAGGCGATGCTGGAGCACACGCCGTTGGCCGCACTGGTGGTGATGCCCACCGTGCACAATCCGCTGGGCTGTACCATGCCGACCGCCGCCAAGCAGCGCCTGGCCGAGCTGGTCAATGCACGCCAGCTGCCGCTGATCGAGGATGCGGTGTATGCCGAGCTGCAGTTCTGCGAGCCACCGGCCCCGTTGCTGAAAGCCTTCGATCGCGACGGCTGGGTGATGGTCGTGGGAGGCTTTTCCAAGACACTGGCGCCGGATTACCGCATCGGCTGGCTGGATGGCGGCCGCTTCGCCGAACGCATCGCACTGCTGAAATTCCAGTCCACCGGCGGCGAGCCGCAACTGCTCGGCGATGCGGTCGCGGCGTATCTGGAGGCGGGCAGCTACGAGCACCACCTGCACCGCATGCGCCGGCTGTACCGTGAACAGGTGGGACGGCTGCGCCAGCTGGTGGCCGAACACTTCCCGGCCGGGACCCGCGCGACCGAACCGCAGGGCGGCTTCCTGCTCTGGCTGGAACTGCCGGGCGTGGACACGCGCGAGCTGTTCGAGCGAGCGCTGCAGGAGGACATCGTGTTCATGCCCGGCCAGGTGTATTCGCGCGGTGCGCGCTATCGCCACTGCCTGCGCCTGTCGTGCTGCCAGACGCTGGATGCGCGCTTCACCGGTGCGGTGGAGCGGCTGGGTGCGATCGCACGGGAGCTGGCGGCTGCAGCACGGTAGTGCCGGCCGCTGGCCGGCACCATCGGGATCACCGGGTGGATGCAGTTGCCGGCCAGCGGCCGGCACTACCCAGGATCAATCGAGCAGGTGCGCGCTCAGCGCTTTGCCGTCCGCCCCCGGCAGATGGGGCAGCCGTCCCCAGCACGGCATCGGCAGCCGCTGCCGCAGCGTGGCGATGTTCTCGTCCTGGCGCTGCATGGCCGGATCGATGTGGTTGCCGATCCAGCCCAGGCACTCCACGCCACTGGCCTGCAGCGACTGCGCGGTCAGGCGCGCATGGTTGACGCAGCCCAGCCGCATGCCCACCACCAGCAGCACCGGCAACTGCAGTGCACGTACCAGGTCGAGCTGGTCCAGCGTGGCCGAGACCGGTGCCAGCCACCCACCGACGCCCTCCACCACCACGATGTCGGCCTGCGCGCGCAGTCGCGCGAACGCGGCCACGATCGGCGCCAGTTGCACCTGCACGCCGTCCTCGGCAGCGGCCAGCTCCGGTGCCAGCGGCTGCCGCAGCGCGTACGGGTTCAGATCGGCATAGTCCGGCACCGGCCGGCTGGCCGCCTGCAGGGCCAACGCGTCCTCGTTGCGCAGGCCCTGCCCCAGGTCTTCGCTGCCACTGGCCACCGGCTTCATGCCCACCGCGCGCAGGCCGCGCCGGCGCAGCGCATGCAGCAGCGCGGTGCTGGCCGCGGTCTTGCCGATTTCGGTGTCGGTGCCGGTGATGAACAGGGCGGGCGGCAGCGTAGCGGGCAACGGCATCGATGGGCTCCAACAGGGCAACAGAGCGTGCATTATCGCCGGCCCGGCGCGCTTGCTAGACTGCGGGCATGTTCGCCAATGCCTCGCTCACCGGCAGCAAGCCGGAACAATACGCCCAGCTGCTGGAACAGGCCCGTGGCCTGGTCTACGCCGAGTCCGACCGCATCGCCAACGCGGCCAACCTCTCCGCACTGGTCTACCACGCCCTGCCCGACCTGAACTGGGTGGGCTTCTACCTGTACGACGGCAAGGAACTGGTGGTCGGCCCGTTCCAGGGCCTGCCGGCCTGCGTGCGCATCCCGCTGGACAAGGGCGTGTGCGGTGCCGCCGCCAGCCAGCGCGTGACCCAGCGCGTGGACGACGTCGATGCCTTCCCCGGCCACATCGCCTGCGATTCGGCCTCGCGCTCGGAACTGGTGGTTCCGCTGCTGCGCGGTGATGAACTGATCGGCGTGTTCGACATCGACAGCCCGAAGATCGGCCGCTTCGATGCCGACGACCAGGCCGGCCTGGAAGCCATCGCCCGGGTATTCGTCGAGGCGCTGGGATGAGCGCACCCAAGCTGCGCAACATCGGCCCCAAGAGCGCGGCCTGGCTGCGCCAGGTCGGCCTGCGCAGCCGCGAGGATCTGGTCGCGATCGGTGCGGTGGGCGCCTTCGTCAAGGTCAAGCGCGCCGGCTTCAAGCCCAGCCTGAACCTGCTGTACTCGCTGGAAGGCGCGTTGCTGGACTGCCACTGGCAGGAACTCAGCGAGCCGCAGCGTGAGGCGCTGGTGCAGGATTACGAAGCACGCATCGCCGCGCATCCGCTGAAGGCGGCCGGCCCCGCCTCGGGCCCGGTGCACGAACAGCGCTTCGATGCCGACGATGACGCTGAAGACAGCGTTGCTGAGGGTGCGGACGAGGATTGATAGCACCGGTAGTGCCGGCCGCTGGCCGGCAACTGCATGGTCTTTCAACGTTCCTCGGACTGCCGGCCAGCGGCCGGCACTACCGATGGGTTACGGCTGCTGCAGCTCCAGCAGCTCGCCTGCCAGCCCGGCTTCGCCACGTTCCAGCCATACCCGCAGGCGCGTGCCGTGGTCGATGCGCAGCGCCCAGCACAGCGACATCGGCAGGCCGCAGACCTGCGACAGCACCATGCGCAGCGGGCCACCATGGCTGACCACCAGCGTCGGCACCGGATCATCCTCGTCCAGCAGGCGGTCGAGCGCGCGCGCGATGCGCCGCTCGAAGTGGCCCCAGCTTTCGCCGTTCGGCGGTGGGAACGCATGCGGATCGGCGTGGAAGGCAGCGAGTGCATCCTCCGGCAGGTCGAACAGCAACTGCCCGTCCCAATCGCCGAAATCCAGCTCTTCCCATTCCTCGTCTGCTTCCACGTCCAGCCCGCGCGGCGTGGCCAGGGCCATCGCCGTGTGCAGCGAGCGCAGCCGCGGCGAACTGATCACCCGCTCCCAGGGCTGCGCGGCGTAGGCGTCGACCAGTTCCTGCGGCAGGCCGGCCAGCTGCGGTGGATCGCTGCGGCCATCGAGGAACTCATCGCGACCGTTGCCGGCATGGCGGACCAGGTCGAGGATCATCGCTGCCGGCCGGTCTGTACCTGCCGGCGCGGCGGCGCTTCGAACAGATCAGCGGCGGGGATCGGTAGCGGTTGGAACAGGATCATGGGCAACACTTCCAGAACTGATGCCCCGCGACGGGGCGCTTCATTCTAGCGTGCGCCGCCCTCTGCCTGCCCACCTGCAGCAGCGCTGCGCGCTGGCACGGCGGGCGACATCAGCCGCTTGCCCAAGCGGATCATCGGTGCTTCTACGAATCGATGGCCGAGTGCAGCCAGCGGCAGTACCACCGACAGCGTCATCGCCGCACACAACAGATAGCCAACACTGTTGCCCTGGACGGCAAGCACCCGCGCGAACACCGGACCGAGCACCGCGATGACGATCGGATGCCCGAGATAGAGCGAGTAACTCACCGTGCCCAGCCATGCGGTGATCCGGTTCACGAGCCAACGCGGCGGGCACTGCGAGAAGCCCAGTAGCAAGGCCAGGTAGCCCAGCCCCGCCAAATGCCATTGCCAGGGACCGGCGGCACCCCACGTCGTCGAGGACGCGGCCAGGAGCAGCAACAGCACACCCGCCAGGTTCAGGCGGTGTGCCCACCGCCGCGCGCGCGGCACCGGCAACCGGGCGAGTGCACCAAAGGCGTGGAAGCCCACCAGCCCCATCGCGAAGACCGGGGCATGGCGCAACCATCCGTAGTCACCCAGCGAGGCCTGGATACGCTGGCCCAGCACACCCGTCCAGGCCAGCACCACCAGCGCCAGTAGCCCGATCAGCAGTCCCCAGGCGCTGCGCGCCTTGCCGACCAAGACGTAGAGCGCGGGGAAAATGGCGTAGAACAGCATCTCCACGCCGACGGCCCAACTGGCCCACACGATTCCCGTTTCCCAGCCCGGGAACAAGTTGAAAGTGAAGGACAGGTTGGCCGCGATCTCCCCCCATGAATGGCCTACATGGTCGCCGCGGCCATCGCGGAACAGGGAGAACATCAACAGCACATAGAAGAGCGGCGCGATGCGAAGGAATCGATGCAGGTAGAAGCTCAGCAGCGGTCGGCCGGTGGCTTGGTGCCGGGGCATGGTGTAGCACAGGGAAAATGCACTGATGACGAAGAACAGCGCAACCCCGGTGGCTCCCATGTGCACGGCAGGCAACCAGCCGGCCGACACCGGTAGTGCCGGTGCCGGCATTGATTGCACGTGGTACAGCACTACGTATACGGCCGCCAGGCCACGCAGGGCATCGAGAAACTGCAGGCGATCCTTCGCAACCATGGTGGCTCGCACGAACGTGAAGAGGCCGATACTCTAACGCCCCCGGCAGGCGATGACTTAGACTGCGCGCACTTCCAGGTGACCTGCGGCCACGGCCGGCAGGTTGAAACGGGAAGCCGGTGACGCGTGATTCCACGCCATGCCGGCGCTGCCCCCGCAACGGTAAGCACGTCAGTTCCAGGCAACAACGCCACTGTGCCCTGTGCATGGGAAGGCGCCTGGACGGTGGCCCCCCGGCCACCCGGCGGCAAGCCCGGAGACCGGCCCGGAAGCCTCAGGTCGCGATGCGGTGGGCATGGCGCTGGATGACCGCAGCCTGCGCTGCGGCGTCGGCGCATGCCTGCCTTCGCGGCTCCTCCCCTTCGCCACGCGGGCGTGCGTGGCACCTGGAGTTCCCCATGAAGCTGCAGTCCCGAATGCTGTCCCTGGCCGTGCTGGCCGCCCTGCCCGCGCTGGTCCAGGCCGCCGATGACACCACCGCGCTCGACCAGATCCTGGTCACCGCCACCCGCACCCCGATCGCCCTGCAGGACAGCATCGCGCCGGCGCAGGTGATCGACCGCGCCCAGATCGAATCCAGCCAGGCCACTTCACTGCAGGAACTGCTGCGCGGCCGCGCCGGCATCAACCTGACCAATGCCGGCGGGCTGGGCAAGCAGAGCTCGCTGTTCCTGCGCGGCACCAACTCGGGCCACACCGTGGTGCTGGTCGATGGCGTGCGCATCAACAGCGCCGACCTCGGCCTGGCGATGTACCAGGACCTGCCGCTGGCGCAGATCGAGCGCGTGGAAATCGTGCGTGGCCCGCAGTCCAGCCTGTACGGTGCCGACGCCATCGGCGGCGTGATCCAGATCTTCACCCGCCGCACCCAGGGCGATTTCGCGCCGCACTTCCAGCTCGGCGGTGGCAGCAACGGCCTGCGCGAGGCCAGCGGCGGCATCGGCGGCGGTACCGAGCGCGGCTGGTTCGGCGCCGACATCGCCTACCAGCATTCCGATGGCATCGATGCCTGCCGCGGCTCGGCAACGCTGTTCACCGGTTGCTTTGCCGACGAACATGACCGTGACGGCTACCGCAACCTGTCCAAGAGCCTGCGCGGCGGCTACACCTTCAACGACCAGTGGAGCGTGGAAGGCAGCGCACTGCGTGCCGACGGCAAGAACCACTACGACGGCTACTACAACTACTCGGAAACCCGTCAGCAGGTGCTGGCCGGCAAGGTGCGCTACACCCCGTCCGAGCGCCTGGCATTGACCGCCAATGTCGGCCGCAGCGACAACGAGTCGGACAACTTCGGCGACTTCGGTGCGCGTGGCAGTGCGCAGACCCACCGCGACAGCGCCTCCCTGCAGGGTGACATCGGCTTGGCCGAGGGCCAGCTGCTGAGCACCGGTGTGGACTGGAGCCAGGACAACCTGGATGGCAGCAGTGCCGGCTATCTGGTCGACAGCCGTCGCAACACCGGCGTGTTCGTGCAGTACCAGGGCCGCTTCGGTCGCCACCAGCTGCAGGCCAGTGCGCGCAACGACGACAACCAGCAGTTCGGCAACCATGCCACCGGCAGTGTCGGCTGGGCGATGGAACTGGGCCACGGCCTGCGCGTCAATGCCAGCTACGGCACCGCGTTCAAGGCGCCGACCTTCAGCGACCTGTACGACCCGTGGAGCGGCGTGCCGACGTTGAAGCCGGAGAAGTCCAAGAGTGCCAATCTGGGGGTTTCGCAGCAGGGCCAGGGCTGGCATTGGGGCCTGGATGTGTACGAGACCCGCATCGATGACCTGATCACCTACGATGCGTCGACGTTCAGGATGCAGCAGGTGGAGAAGGCGCGCATCCGCGGCGCCGAACTGACCGGTGGCATGCTGCTGGCCGGCTTCGACCTCAACGCGCAGCTGAGCTACACCGATCCGCGCAACCGCACCCGCGGCAGCAGCCAGTTCGACAACTGGCTGCCGCGTCGTGCACAGCAGACCGCGCGCCTGGACATCGATCGCCGCTTCGGGGACTTCCGTGCCGGCCTGACCGTGCAGGGTGCGGGCAAGCGCTATGACGACGCCTCGAATGTGGTGAAGGTGGGCGGCTACGGTACGCTGGATGTTCGCGCCGAATACGCACTGACGCCGTCGTGGTCGCTGCTGGCGCGCGCTGCCAACGTGTTCGACCGGCGCTATGAAACAGTGGCGTGGTTCAACCAGCCCGGTCGCGAGTACCAGCTGAGTGTGCGTTACCAGCCTAAGTGACCGCGACAGTCATGGTGGTGCCGGCCAGCGGCTGGCAACATCATGACCTTCGGGGACGTCCTCGGGGTTGCCGGCCAGCGGCCGGCACTACCCGTTGCGTTGGCCCTGGGTTGCCGGCCAGCGGCCGGCACTACCCGTTGCGTTGGCCCTGGGTTGCGGGCCAGCGGCCGGCACCACCTGTTGCGTCGGCTGGGTTACCGGCCTGCGGCCAACCCCGGCAACTCACGCAGGTCGTCGATCACTGCCACCGCATGCGCGCTGGCCAGATCCAGGCCGCGCGGGTAGCCGTAGCGCACCAGCGCGATCGGCATGCCGGCCTCTTCGGCGGCGCGGTAGTCGGTCAACGAATCTCCCACCATCAGGCAGGCGTCCACCGGCAGCGCGAAATGCGCAGCGATGTGCCGCAGCGGTTCGCCACTGGGCTTGCGCTGCGGCAGCGAATCGCCCCCCAGTACCAGCGCGAACGCATCACCAATGCCCAGGTGCTGCAGCAGGGGCGGCACCAGTGCTTCGGGCTTGTTGGTGCAGATCGCCAGTGGCACGTCGCGCGCGCGCAGCTGCGCCAGTGCGTCGGCCACGCCATCGAACAGGCGCGGGCTGCGCAGCAGGCACTCGCGGTAGTGCACCATGAAGACCGGCATCACCTCGGCCAGGTCGACCTCACGACCGGCGGCGTGCACGGCCTGTTCGACCAGGCGGCGCACACCGTCGCCGATCCAGCCGAGCACGGTGGCTTCCGGCACGCGTGCCATGCCGATGTCTTCCAGCGTGCGGTTCAGTGCTTCGGCGATATCAGCTGCGCTGTCGACCAGCGTGCCATCAAGGTCGAACACGACCAGCGGATAGGGATACGACAAGGGACGGCACCTGCACGACGTGGGGCCGCCCATTGTACGCCGCTGGTTTCTGCGCCGATCCGCCTCAGCCGATCCGGCGCGCGCGGGTGGCCAGGAACGTGGGCAGGTAGCGGTCGATCAGGAAGCGCGGCTGCGGCTGCCAGTCTTCCATGAAGCGATCGATGACGAACCCCGCATCCAGCTGGCCGCCGATCAATTCGGTCAGGCTGTGGCCAAAAGTCAGCGCATCGCCGCGGGCGAGTTTCGCCTCGCGTTCGGCGGCGGGCAGGTCTTCCACGTCCGAATAGGGAATGGCGTACTGCGGCCGGATCAGGCCCTGCGCATCGAGCTGCGGATCGCGCGCACCGACGAACAGCACCGGGTTGTAGAAGCTGGCCATCAACATGCCATCGCGCGCGAGCACGCGGCGGCATTCGGTCCAGACCGGGCGCACGTCCGGCACGTACAGATTGGAGATGGGGTGGAACACCACAT
Source organism: Stenotrophomonas sp. PI_27 (assembly GCF_027854495.1). NCBI lineage: Bacteria > Pseudomonadati > Pseudomonadota > Gammaproteobacteria > Lysobacterales > Lysobacteraceae > Stenotrophomonas > Stenotrophomonas sp. PI_27. The sequence goes on along the minus strand of NZ_JAJNOF010000013.1, from coordinate 121,101 downwards.
CGAAGCTGTCGTTGGCAAATACGTGCAGGTCGCGCATGTCGCCCTGCACCGTGCGCAGCCGCAGGCCGTCGCGCGCCGCCACGCTGCGGTCCTGTTCCAGCTGCCCGTCGGACAGGTCGAACACGGTGACGTCGGCCCCGGCCGCCGCCAGCACCGGTGCCTGCTGGCCACCGCCCGAGGCCAGGCACAGCACCCGGCGGCCGCGCACATCGCCCAGCCAGTCCAGCGGCAGGGCGCGGGGCGTCAGGTGCACCTGCCAACGCCCTTCGCGCGCGGCGGCAATCGTTGAACTCTCCACCGGGCGCGACCATTCGCGCACTTCGCTGGCCTGGCGGTCCCAGGCAGCACGGTTGTGGTCGATCAAGGCCTGTCCATGGTTCATGTGTTCTCCTTGCCCGGTGGGCGCCAATCCAGATCCTGGAAGGCCGGGCTGGCGAAGCACTCGGCCAGGTAGTCCAGGAATCGCCGCATGATAGCGGGCTGCTGGCGGCGTGATGCGTACACGGCATGAATACCGAGTTCGTCCAGACTGAACGCAGGCAGCAGTTCGATCAGTTCACCGCTGCGCAGCAACGGTGCCACCTGGTAGGTCGGCAGCATGGCGATGCCGGCACCGGCCCGCACCGCCTCCAGCAGCAGCGACGCCTCATTGGCACTGATGTTGCCGCCCACCGCCACCGACAGCGAACGGCCATCGCGGTGCAGCTGCCACAGGCTCTTGCCGACGTAATGGTGGGTCAGGCAGTTGTGCGCGGCCAGGTGCTCGGGGGCGGTGGGCGTGCCGCGTGCCTGCAGGTACGACGGCGTTGCGCACAGTACCGAGCGGCAGGTGGCCAACCGGCGCGCGATCAGGCTGGGGTCGATCTGGCGCGCGATGCGCACCGCCAGGTCCACCCGCTCCTCCACCAGGTTCACCATGCGGTCGACCAGCAGCAGCTCGATGCGCGCGGCAGGATGGCGCGCAACAAAGCCGGCAACGGCCCGTGCCAGGTGGCTCTGCCCGAACGACACGCTGGCGGTGACCCGCAGCGTGCCGTGTGGCTCGGGATCGTCGCTGGCCAGCTCGCCCTGCAGTTCCTCGCCGATCGCCAGCATCTGGCGGAAGCGCGCCAGCGCCGCCTCGCCCGGGCCGGTCAGGCTGACCCGGCGCGTGGTCCGGTGCAGCAGGCGCGCGCCCAGCCAGGCCTCGACCTCGGCCAGGTAGCGGCTGACCATCGCCCGCGACATGTCCAGCACCTCGGCGGCCGCGGTCAGGCTGCCACGCTCGGCCACTTCGACGAACACGGTCATGGCGGTCAATCGGTCCATATGCTCGATCCATGCAACAAACAAGCGCGTTATACGCTGTTTTTCGGCCGACTGCAGGGGCCTAGAGTGGCCCCATTCCCACCCCACACCGCCCCACGGAGTCCTGCCATGAAGATCGCCCTCGTTGGTTCCACCGGCAACATCGGCCGCCAGATCGCCCGCCACGCGCTGGCCCGCGGCCACGAACTCACCGTCATCGTGCGCAGCGCGCAGGACCTCCCGGCTGAACTGGCCGGTGCGCATCCAGTGGTTGCCTCGCTGGACGACCTGGATGCGCTGGTCGCCGCCATTGCCGGCCACGACGTGCTGGCCAGTGCCTACGGCCCGCGCCCCGGCGATGACATCGGCCGTGTGGGCGAGGTCGCCGCGCAGCTGGCCGCCGCCGCACGCGAGGCCGGCGTGCCGCGCCTGGTGGTGGTCGGTGGTGCCGGCAGCCTGGAAGTCGCGCCCGGCGTGCAGCTGGTCGATACCCCCGACTTCCCGGAGGCCTACAAGCCGTACGCGCTGGCCCACCGCGAGGCGTTCAACCGCCTGCAGGCAGTGGACGACCTGGACTGGACCTTCTTCTCGCCGGCCGCCGAAATCGGCCCGGGCGAAGAGCGCGGCCAGTACCGCGTGCAGCCCAAGGCCTTCCTCGCCGATGCCAGCGGCCACAGCCGCATCAGCTACGCCGACTACGGTGCAGCGTTCGTCGCCGAGCTGGAAGCACACCGGTACCCGAAGCAGATCATCACGGCCGCGTATTGATCCACGCACGTCCCTTGTAGAGCAGAGCCCGCGCTCGGCTCTACGCGAACATGCAGCCGGGCATTGGCCCGGCTCTACACAAGGAATTCCCATGCGTACCGCTGCCCTGCTGCTCCCCCTCGCCCTGGCCGCCAGCCTCACCAGTGCACCGCTGCTCGCCGCACCGGCCACCCCGCCGCCGGCGGCGGCGACGAAAGCCCAGCTGCACCTGCAGACCTTCCATCCCGGCCCGCAGGCGATGTTCTCGGTCTCCTCGGTGCTGATCGAAGGCCGCCACGACGCGATCCTGGTCGACGCGCAGTTCGGTGCCAGCGACGCGCGCAAACTGGTCGAACGGATCCGCGCCAGCGGCAAGCAGTTGACCACGATCTACATCAGCCACGGCGATCCGGACTACTACTTCGGCCTGGCCACCGTGCAGGACGCCTTCCCGCAGGCACGCATCGTCGCCACCGCGCAGACCGTTGCGCATATCCGGCAGACCCAGGCCGGCAAGCTGGCCTATTGGGGACCGAAGATGGGAGCCGATGCGCCGGCGCGCATCGTCGTGCCGCAGGTGCTGGACGGTGATGCCCTGCAGCTGGAAGGCCAGCGCCTGCCGCTGATCGGCCTGGACGGCCCGACCCCGGACCGCACGGTGCTGTGGGTGCCGTCGCTGCGCGCGATCGTTGGTGGCATTCCGGTGGTGGCCGGCGAGCACGTGTGGATGGCCGACACGCAGACGCCGAAGTCACATGCCGACTGGCTGCAGACCCTGCAGCGACTGCAGGCATTGAAGCCGACGGTGGTGGTGCCCGGGCACTACGCGCCGGGTGCGGCGCTGGATGCCAGTGCACTGCGCTTCACTGCGGACTACATCCGCACGTTCGATGCCGAAACGGCAAAGGCCAAGGACAGTGCGGCGCTGGTGAAGGCGATGCAGTCGCGCTACCCGAAGCTGGCCGGCGTGGCGTCGCTGGAGCTGAGTGCAAAGGTGGCCAAGGGCGAGATGCAGTGGCCATGAGGTAGGGCGTTTTCTTTTGCAGGGCTGCGCCCTGCACCTGCGGTAGTGCCGGCCGCTGGCCGGCACCCTCAATATCCAAAGCTTGCTTGATAGAAGGCGACCACATTCAACTCACCAGATCGACGACGCGCAGGTAATCACCCATTTGCCACTCCTTTCCAAACGTCAAGCCGGGATCAACATCACAGACCTGAACGTCAACAGCTGTACGATGGATTGCGTAGTTGATCAAACCGATGGAACGGAGAATTCACGATGAAAATCAGACACGCTTTGGTCAAACTGCTGCTATCCACCGCCGCACTGGCCGCGGTCCCCGCGTTCTCTCAACAAGTGACGCCCTCCACCGACCCCGTTGTTCAAGCCTTTGCGCAGCATGAGGGATTGACCACGCAAGAAGCCGACAGGCGGCTCAGACTTCGAATTGCGGCAGGTGAAGAGCTTGCGCGCATTCTGGATGGAATGCCTGATCGCTTCGCTGGCAAGAGCTTCACTGAGAACCCGATGATCGTGACGGTCCGTTTGACCGGGACCGAGCCAGTGCCATCCCGAACTATGAGCACTGTCTATGGCACCATCACCTACCGCTTCACGGTCGGTGCAACTCACTCTCTGACGCAATTGAAGCAGATAGTGAAGTCAGGAAAGGTGGCAGAACTTTTCCCGGAGCATCAGGGGATCATGATCGACGGACAGCGCGGTGTGATTGTTGTGGAGCTGCCCAGCACAGATTTCGAAAGAATCTATGTCGACGAGGAAAAGAATGCGCGACGCGTTCTATCCGCCCCCATTGAACTAAAGAAGTCCTCAGGGCGTTCCAAGTTGCTGTCAGCGCCACAGACTCGTGCGGGTGGGAGAGCTGTTTCCAACAACTCGTACTGCACGTTTGGATTTCGGGCCTATGATTCTGATGAAAAGCCTGGGTTGATTACTGCCGCACATTGCCTACCAACCCTGCGGTACGAACCGATCCCGGATTCTGGCGACACTGCCACCGTCGTACTTGATGTAGATCCTGACCGACGACGCTTTGATGCAGGTCACGACGTGCAATGGCATCCCGTCCCTGCCTCGAGCGGTTTTGAAGCGTCTTGGACGACCTTCACCAAATTGAATGGATTTAACACGATTGGTTACCTGGGAAAGGTCAGACCCGATCTACTGCGGGAAACTCTGGAAGGACTCCTAGTGCTCTGCCATGCAGGAACACGGACAGGCTACAGCTGCGGCACTCTCACCTCCGTGAACGCAGAGCCTGAATCAAATATCTGCAATTTCCAAAGCTGCACGAGCGATTGGATTAAGGTGGAGGACCTAGCCGGCCCTTACGATTTGCTATGTGATGCAGGTGACAGCGGCGGACCTCTGGTTTCGGTGGATCTTGATGCTGTGGCGATAGTGACGTCTGCAAAGACCAACGGCAGCGAAATCGGAGATTGCGACTATCTGATAGGGATGTCTCTTGCGAAGGTTCACTCCGCCATAGGTGTGACTGTTCGTTGATCGCGAGAGAACCGTCACGCGCAGACCTGTACCAGCCATCATCGCTGAGCTGGGCTTGTCCCATTAAATGCCCTGGCAATCTTGTTGCGCAGGGCCTTCGAGAGATCTGCAACTGATTGAGCTGGGAGATTTGTGCAGGCCCGCTTGACCGGCCAGAATCAAGACCCCTCTTAGCCCCATCAACGATTGCCTGCGGAATCGTTCGGTCCGTGCTCGAACAACTCGCCCTGCACCACCGGCTCCTTCTCGCGGAAGCCGCCCAGCCCGACACCAACTAGACGGTAACGGGTCTCCGCCGGCAGGTCGACGCGGGCACGCAGGGCCAGCGCGATGTCGCGCAGTTCTTCCATCGATTCCGGCGGGCGCTCCGGGGTGAAGCTGCGGGTGAGGATGCGGAACTGCGCGGTCTTCAGCTTCAGCACCACGGTATGGCCGACACGCTCGGTCTTGCGGGTGGCCTTCCAGGTCTTCTCCGCCAACTGCACGATTGCCTCGGTCAGGTCTTCCAGCAGCAGGTCTTCGGCGAAGGTGTCCTCCGAGGAAATCGACTGCACCTGCTGGTCCGGCTCCACCGGCCGCTCGTCGATGCCGCGCGCCCGGTTGTACAGGCTGCGCCCGAAACTGCCGAACGCCTCTTCCAGATCGGTCAATGCCCATTGCCGCAGGTCGCCGCAGGTGACGATGCCGCGCGCGGCCAGCTTGCCCTCCATCACCTTGCCCACGCCAGGCACCCGTTTCACCGGCAGCGGCAGCAGGAACGCATCCACCCGCTGCGGTGGAATAACGAACTGGCCATCCGGCTTGCGCCAGTCCGACGCGATCTTGGCCAGGAACTTGTTCGGCGCGATCCCGGCTGAAGCAGTCAGGTGGGTTTCCTCGCGGATCTGAGCGCGGATGGTGCGCGCGATGTCGGTGGCCAGCTCGATGCCACTCTTCGGCTCGGTCACGTCCAGGTAGGCCTCGTCCAGCGACAGCGGTTCGACCAGGTCGGTATGCCGCAGGAAGATCGCGCGTACCTGCTGTGACACCGCCTTGTAACGCGCGAAGTCCGGCGGTACGAAAATCGCGTCCGGGCACAGGCGCTCGGCGCGCACCGCGGGCATCGCCGAACGCACGCCGAACACGCGTGCCTCGTACGAGGCCGCACACACCACCGAACGCGCGCCGCGCCATGCCACAACCACCGGCTTGCCGCGCAGTGACGGATCGTCGCGCTGCTCCACCGACGCGTAGAACGCGTCCATGTCAACGTGGATGATCTTGCGCAGTCGGGTCATGTCGGGCGGAAAAGGCGGGGGCGGGCCAGGCAGGCCACACGCCGAAGTATGGTCGTTGCACATCAACAGGATGCGCGTATTCCCTTGAAAACTCTACGGTTGCGTACGGTTGAAATGTTTGATCGGCACAGTTTCCACGGGCATCCTCGAGAACTTGTTTCCCCGTTTCCCCGCTTCCAGGATTGTGCTTCATGACCCGTCTCCACGCGTTCAACCGCGAACAGCTGCTGGCCAGCGCACGCGGTGAACTGTTCGGCACCGCCGCCGGCCGTTTGCCCAACGATCCGATGCTGATGTTCGACCGCATCACCGACATCCGCGAGGACGGCGGACCGCACGGCAAGGGCATGGTACGCGCCGAGCTGGATATCCGCCCGGACCTGTGGTTCTTCGGCTGCCACTTCATCGGCGACCCGGTGATGCCCGGCTGCCTCGGCCTGGACGCCATGTGGCAGCTGACCGGCTTCTTCCTGACCTGGCTGGGTGCCCCCGGCAAGGGCCGCGCGCTGGGCTGTGGCGAAGTGAAGTTCACCGGCCAGGTACTGCCGGACGCCAAGCGGGTGCGCTACGAGATCGACATCAGCCGGGTCATCAACCGCAAGCTGGTGATGGCCCAGTCGGACGCCCGCATGTACGTGGATGACCGCGAAATCTACAGCGCGCGCGACCTGCGCGTCGGCCTGTTCACTGAAACCGGGAGCTTCTGATGCGTCGCGTCGTCATCACCGGCATGGGCATCACGTCCTGCCTCGGCAATGATCTGGATACCGTATCGTCCGCGCTGCGCGAAGGGCGCTCGGGTATCACCCAGCTGGCCGACCACGCCGAGGCCGGGCTGCGCAGCCAGGTCGGCGGCCGTGTCGACCTCGACCTGGACGCACTGATCGACCGCAAGCAGAAGCGCTTCATGAGCGATGCGGCGGCCTTCGCCTACCTGTCCATGCGCGATGCCATCGCCGACGCCGGGCTCAGCGCCGAGCAGGTCAGCCACCTGCGTACCGGCCTGATTGCCGGCTCCGGTGGCGGCTCCAGCGAATGGCAGATCGGTGCCGTCGACCTGCTGCGCGAACGGGGCGTGCGCAAGGTCGGCCCGTACATGGTGCCGCGCACGATGTGCTCGACGGTCTCGGCCTGCCTGGCCACGGCCTACCAGATCAAGGGCGTCAGCTACTCGCTGTCGGCCGCCTGCGCGACCTCCGCGCACTGCATCGGCGCCGCCGCGGACATGATCCGCCACGGTGCGCAGGACATCATGTTCGCCGGTGGTGGCGAAGACCTGCACTGGTCCATGAGCGTGATGTTCGACGCGATGGGCGCGCTGTCGACCAGCTTCAACGACACTCCGGCCAACGCCTCGCGCCCGTACGACAAGGATCGCGACGGCTTCGTCATCGCCGGTGGCGGCGGCATGCTGGTGCTGGAGGACTACGACCACGCCGTCGCACGCGGCGCGCGCATCCATGCCGAGCTGATCGGCTATGGCGTGACCTCCGATGGCGCCGACATGGTGGCGCCCTCGGGTGAAGGCGCGGTGCGCTGCATGAAGATGGCACTGCAGGGCGTCGACCGCCCGCTGGATTACCTCAACACCCACGGCACCTCGACCCCGCTGGGCGATGTCACCGAGCTCAACGCGATCCGCGAAGTATTCGGCGACGCGGTGCCGCCGCTGTCCTCGACCAAGGCGCTGTCCGGCCATTCACTGGGTGCGGCCAGCGTGCACGAGGCGATCTACTGCCTGCTGATGATGCGCGACGGCTTCGTGGCCGGTTCGGCCAACATCGCCGAGCTGGACCCGAAGGTGGTGGATTTCCCGATCCTGCGCGAGAGCCGCGCGCAGAAGCTGGACACGGTGATGTCCAACAGCTTCGGCTTCGGTGGCACCAACGCGGCGCTGGTGTTCGGTCGGGTGTGATGGGGCAGGCGTGCCGACCAGCGGTCGGCACCCACCGTCAGAGGCGGACGGCACCCACCGTTACCTCGGCAGCAACGGCAGCAGCAACGCGCGCGCATCCACCAGCGAACCGACGATGCGGTGGCCCAGTGCGCGCAGATCTTCATCCGGATGTACCAGGTCCGGCACCTGGATCACGGTCATTCCCGCCGCCAGTGCAGCGCGCGTGCCGGCCGGTGAATCTTCCAGCGCCAGGCAACGTTCGGGCGCCTGGCCCAGCCGCTGCGCGGCCAGCAGGTAGATGTCCGGCGCCGGCTTCGGCCGCGCCACGTCGCCACTGGTGATCACCGCATCGAAATACGGCAGCAGGCCGGCAGCGGCCAGCTTGCGGCCGGCCCGCGGCTGCCGCGTGGTGGTGGCCACCGCACGCGGGATCGCATGTGCCTTCAGCAGCTCCAGCAGTTCCAGGATGCCCGGACGCAGCGGCAACCCGGTCTGCGTACGTGCCTCATACAGGTCGTGGCAACGTGCGGCCACCGCATCGATCACGCTGTCCTCGATGCCCTGCGCGCGCAGCAGCGCGTGCGAATCGCGGTCGCCGAGGCCGACCATGCGAAGGAACACTGCCTCGTCCACGCCCAGCCCGAATTCATCGGCGGCCTGGCCCCAGCAGGCCAGCGAGACACGCTCGCTGTCGATCATCAGGCCGTCCATGTCGAAGATGACGGCGTCGGGAAGAAACGGCAGCGCAGCGATGGGGGTCATGGAGCGAACAGCGTATCCAGGTCGGTAGGGGTGAGCTGCCGCCATTGCCCTTCGTCCAGCCCCTGCAGGTCCAGCCCGCCGACGCGACTGCGGTGCAGGGCCTGCACATGGTTGCCGGTGGCGGCGAACATGCGGCGTACCTGATGGTAACGACCTTCGTGCAGCACCACGCGCGCGCGACGCGCATCCAGCACTTCGAGTTCAGCCGGCAGCAGGGGCGTCTTCTCGGACTCCAGCATCAGCGTGCCGCTGGCGAACAGCGCCACTTCATCACCGCGCAGGTCGTCGCTCAACTCGACCTCGTAGACCTTGGGCAGCTTCGATTTCGGCGAGATGATCCGGTGCAGCAGGCCACCATCATCGGTCAGCAGCAGCAGGCCGCTGGTCTCGCGGTCGAGGCGGCCCACCGTGGACAGCACCGGGTCGCGGTCGCGGAAGCGCGGCGGCAGCAGGTCGTAGATCAGGCGACCGGTGTCCTTGGTCGAGCAGGTGTAGCCGGCCGGCTTGTGCAGCGCGATCGACAGGCCTACGGGCGGATCCAGCGGCTCGCCATCGACCCGGATGGCCTCATGCGGCACCTGGTCGTCGGCGTACAACACCTCGCCGTCGGCGTCGGTGATGCGGCCTTCGCGGAACAGCCACTGCACCTGCTTGCGGCTGCCATAGCCCAGGTTGGCGATGTGCTTGACCAGCTTCACTTGCCCTTCCCCTTCACCGCTTCGACCAGCTTGAACCCGTCGCGCTCGGCGACCACGCGCACCGCACCGAAACTGTCGTTGAGGGTGTGCTCGTACGGCAGGTGGCGGTTGGCCACCACGTACAGGCGCCCACCCGGGCGCAGCGCCTGCGCGGCCACGGCGATGAAGCGCTGGCCGATGTCCGGGCGGTCGGCGCGCGACGGCGTGTGGAACGGCGGATTGCTGATGATCACGTCGTAACCCGGCTCGATGCCGGTGGTGACGTCGCGCCACAGGAAGCGCAACGGTACGGCGCGCGGTGGCGGCGCCAGGTTCAGTTCGGCCAGTGCCAACGCGCGCTGCTCGGCCTCGTACAGGTCCAGCGCGGTGATCTTCGGGCAGCGTTCCAGCAGCTCGCGCGACAGATAGCCGTAGCCGGCGCCGAGGTCGGCGGCGCGGCCGGCCAGGTCGGCCGGCAGGTGCTCGGCCAGCAGCGCCGACGCCGGATCGATGCGATCCCAGGCGAACACCCCTGGGCGGCTGAGGAAGCGGCCACCGACGATCGGGCGCACCGCATCCAGCGCCGACCAGCGCTTGGCCAGGTCGGCATCGTGCTGGCCCTGCATCGGGGCGGTCCAGTACACGCGGCAATGGTTCTTGGTCAGGCTGCCGCCGAGGCCGGTCAGCTGCTTGAGGTCACCCTCGCCGGAGCGTGCGCCTTCGTTGTTGGACTGGCAGGCGACGATGCGGCCCCCTTCGGCGACCAGCGCCAGCGCGCGGGCGAACAGCGCACGGGCTTCTTCGCGCTGGCGCGGCGGCAGCACCAGCACCAGCGGGTAGCGGCCCTTGCCGGCCCCATCCTCCAGCTGGCCACTGACGGTCCAGCCGGCGGCCTGCTGCAGCGGCTGCGCGAACGGGGCAAAGCTCTGTTCGCAGTGCAGCTCGCGGTGGCCGGCCACTTCGCGCAGCGGCCAGCCGTCGCGGGCACGCAGGAAGGCCACCGGGCCCTCCGGCCAGCGCAGGGCGCCTTGGGAGAACGGCAGGAGCAGGGTCTGCAGGGGGGCGTCGTCGCTGGAGGCCATCGGCGCGGGGTACTTCAAGCGTGAGGGCCGACCATTGTACCGGCTCGGCCAGGCAGCCCCGCCCAGGGCGCTTTGCGAAACCCGAACGGGGCCTTGATCTGCCAGCAACATTGAAACGTTCAGGGTAGAGGCTCCCCCCGGAACCCAGGAGAACCTGCATGCGAGCCTTGTTCGTCGGTGGCGTGGTCGACAACAGTGAAATGGACCTGGAAGGCAGCCATCCGCCCGTGCATTACCCCGAAGACACCGGCGGCGGCCACTCGCGCTACCGGCTGCACCAGGTTGGCCATGGGGCCGACGGCAGCGTGGCCTATGCGGTGTATGGCGCGCCGGACCTGGCCGATGACGAGGTAGCCCGGGTGGCGGAAGAACGCGCCTACGCGCGCCGGTTCGAAGCGACGCCGACCTTGTTCGAGCACTGAGCCCAGCAGCCACGCACGGCGTGGCTCTACTGCAACCTCTGGTAGATCCACGCCATGCGTGGATGGGCCCGGCAGGCGGCCGTCAGACCCTCGGCGGCAACCTGCGGATGCTGGCAATCTCGTCCAGCCACACATGGTGCTGCTGCACCGGCGTGTCGTAGTCATCCAGGCGCAACTGTCCGTTGCTGCCTTCATCGCCGGCTTCGTTGCGATACTGCTGCACCGTCGGCCTCACCGCGACGGTGCCGAGCAGTCGACGGCCGTCCTGCAGGATCAGTTCCACCTGCGTCTCGCCGTCGAGCTGCGGCAGCAGGGCTTCCAGGCGCGCGATCTGCGCCGGATCGGTATGGATACGGGGAGCTATGCGGGACATCGGCGACCTCCTGGCTGCAGGATCGCCGATCGTCCGTGAATGCTCAGTGCAGCGCGTTGTCCGCGCGTGGCACCTGCACCTTGCGCACGGCAGCCACCAGCTGCGCTACCGAGTACGGCTTGGCCACATGCTCCTGGAAGCCCGATGCCAGCGCGCGGCGGCGGTCGTCGGCACGCGCCAGTGCAGTCACCGCCACCGCAGGCAAGGTCGCCGCATCCACGCCCATGTCCTCGCGCAGCGTGCGCACCAGGCCATAGCCATCCATGCCCGGCATGCCGATGTCGGTCAGCAGCACGTGGTACTGCAGATGGCCGGTGTCGGCCAGCAGCGCCAACGCCTCGCCGGCCGAGCTGGCCGCGGACACGCTGGCGCCCTGCTCTTCCAGCATGCGGCGCAGGTATTCCAGCACTTCCGGCTGGTCTTCCACCGCCAGCACGTGCATGCCGCGCAGTGGATACGGTTCGACGATCACCGGCTCCAGGATCGGCCCGCTGATGACTTCGCGCAGTGGCCGCCGCTCGGCATCGGGAAGGTGCTGTGGCAGGCGCACGGTGAACGTGGCACCGAGGCCATGCCCTTCGCTGGCCGCCGTGACCGTGCCGCCGTGCAGTTCCACCAGCTGCTGCACGATCGCCAGGCCCAGCCCCAGTCCGCCGTGGCGGCGGGTGGTGGTGCCGTCGGCCTGGCGGAAGCGGCTGAACAGATGATTGAGGAATTCAGGCGCGATGCCGTCGCCGGTGTCACGCACGGTGATCACCCAGTGATTGCCGTCGGCCTGCAGCTGCAGGTCGATGCGGCCTTCGGCCGGGGTGAACTTGATGGCGTTGGAGAGCAGGTTCCAGAACACCTGCTGCAGGCGCGTGGCATCACCCAGCACCAGGCTGGGCTGCTCGGGCAGCTGCAGGTGCACGTCCAGTGCCTTGCCTTCGGCGACCAGTTCCTGGGCACCAATGGCTTCGCCAAGCACGGTGCGCAAGTCCAGCACTTCCACCTCCAGCTGCACCTTGCCCAGCAGCATGCTGCTGAGGTCGAGCATGTCCGAGATCAGCCGCTTCTGCGCGCCGGCGCTGTTGGCGATCACGTTCAGGCCCTTGTACAGCGGACTGGTGTCGTCCACGCGCTGCAGCAGCAGTTCGCTCCAGCCAAGAATGGTGGTCAGCGGCGTACGCAGTTCATGCGACAGCGTGGCCAGGAACTCATCCTTCAGCCGCGCCATGTTTTCCGCGGCACTGCGTGCGGCCCGCTCGGACTGCAACAGCTCCTCGCGGGCCAGCTCGATCTCGCGGCGTTCGGTCACGTCCGGGCTGCTGCCGGCCAGGCCGATGAAGCGGCCCATGCGCGAGAAGCGCGGGCGGGCGTTCATCTCCAGCCAGCGCCATTGGCCATCGGCACGCCGCGCACGCACCAGCGCGTGCATCGAGCGCTGCGCCTTCAACGCCTCCTGGAGTTCGTATTCGAACACCGAGGCATCGTCCGGATGCACCAGGCCACGCCAGACGTCTTCCGGAACGCGCGTCTCGTCGCCACCGAAGAACTCGCTGAAAGCGCTGTTGACGAAACGGGCGTGCCCACGCTCATCGAGCACCCACACCGGCATCGGCAGGCCGTCGGCCAGCGCGCTGAAGCGCGCTTCGCTCTCGCCCAGCTCCACTTCCATCTGCTTGCGCGCGGTGATGTCGAAGAACAGGATGCCGACCTTGTCCTCGCCCGGCCGGCCCACGCGCACCGCGTCGACCGCGAACGAACGACCCAGCGCACGCGCTTCCATCTCGAACTGGGCCGGGCGGCCGCTGCGTGCGACCTCGCCATAGATGCGGAACCAGTCCTGCTCATGGTTGGGTTCCAGCGCGGTCATGCGCTGGCCACGCGCGTCCTTCAGGCCGGTATGGCGTTCGAACGCGTCGTTGACCTCGATGAAGCGATAATCGACCGCACGGTCGCCCTCGAACAGCACCTGGATCACGCAGAAACCGGCGTTGATGCGTTCAAGCACGCCATGATGCAGGTCGGGTTCGGGCGCCGGCACCATCATCGGTGGGCGCTCCACTAGGGGCGGCAGTGTGGACAAGGGCGTCTGGACGGGCCGGGTTGGAGACACAGCATCTTCCAAAGGGCGTATTCACAGCGTCAAGCGCCGTCAGTCATGGTTGACGACGATGAATTGGCGGCAACCGCTCTTGCGTATGTCGCAATCGGCCGTTGCGGCCACCGGAATGCGGGATCACACTCGCTCCGAGAACCGCATCGTCCCCATTGATGGGACGCAGGAGACCGTCATGAACCGCTCATTGGCCACTGCCCTGCTGCTGGCAGGCGCCCTCATGGCCGGCAGCGCGAACGCCGCGCCGCGCGCCGTCACCGATCCGGACGCGCCCCGTGCGCTGCAGGCCAACGGGCCGGTCAGCGTGAAATGGGACGATCCGGCCACATTCACCGAGATCCGCCAGAGCACCAACCGCTTCGAAGCCGAGCGCGGCAACTGGGTGCAGCAGCTGGCCAGCTACGTGCAGACCACTGCAGCCAGGCCGCTGCAGCCCGGGCAGACCCTGGACGTGACCCTGGTCGACATCAAGCGCGCCGGCGACTACGAGCCCTGGCACGGCCCGCGGGGCAGCGACATCCGGATCATGCGGGACATCTATCCGCCGCGGATCACCCTGCAGTACACGCTGAAGGACGCCAGCGGCCGCATCGTCGATGAGGGCGAAGCCAAGCTCAGCGACACCGGCTACCTGCACAACCTCGGGCTGAAGCGCGACAGCGATCCGCTGCGCTACGAGAAGCGCCTGATCGACGACTGGGTGAAGCGCGAGCTGAGCACGCGGGCTACCGCTGCACGATGATGGGAACCGCCGGGCATGGCCCGGCGCCAGCTCTGGTCTTGGTAATGCCGGCCGCTGGCCGGCATTACGTCACTCCTGGTACACCCGTGCCACACGCTTGACCGCGCACGGCAGCTGGTAGGCACTCACGCCACAGCGCGGCGCCAGTTCCGACAGCGTCGGCGCAGTGCCCCACAGTTCCACCACGCTGCCGACGCCCGCCTGCGCGTGCGCAGTCAGGTCCACCGTCAGCATGTCCATCGACACGCGCCCGATCAGTGCGCCGGGCTGGCCATCGATCAATACCGGCGTGCCGTTGGGGGCGAACTGCGGATACCCGTCGGCATAGCCAAGCGCGACCACGCCCACGCGGGTGCGCGCCTTCGCCACGAAGCGCGCGCCATACCCCACCGGCTCGCCGGCCTCGATCCAGCGTTCGGCAATCACCTTCGACTGCATCGTCATCACCGGGCGCAGGCGCTCGGTCAACGCGGTGTCGTCCGGCAGCGGGTTGGCGCCGTACAGCATCAGGCCCGGGCGCACCCAGTCGCTGCGTACATCCGGCCAGCCCAGCAGTGCCGGCGAATTGCATACGCTGGTCTCGCCGTGCAGGCCGTCGATGGCGCGGGCGAAGGTCGCAGCCTGTTCGTGGGTGCGCTCGCTGTCCAGCTCGTCGGCGCGCGCCAGGTGGGTCATCAACACGATGCGTTCGACCTGCGGCAGCGTCGACAGGCGTGCATGCGCGGCGCGGAAGCTGTCCACGTCCAGGCCCAGGCGATGCATGCCGCTGTCCAGCTTCAGCCACACCGTCAGCGGGCGCGGGCTGGCGAAGGCGGCCAGCGCCTCCACCTGCCACGGCGAACCGACGGCGAACCAGAAATCGTGTTCGGCCACCAGCGCCATGTCGCTGGGCTCGAAGATGCCTTCCAGCAGCAGGATCGGTGCTCGGATGCCGGCCTGGCGCAGCTCCAGCGCTTCTTCGATGGTGGCCACGCCGAAGCCTTCGGCCTCGCCTTCCAGCGCCTGCGCACAGCGCACTGCGCCATGCCCATAAGCATCAGCCTTGATGATCGCCAGGGCCTTGCCACCGCCCAGTTCACGGGCAAACCGGTAGTTGCTGCGCAGGGCGCCCAGATCGATCAGCGCGCGGGCAGGACGCATGTGCGGTTCTCGTGTTGCGGCGCGTGACCGTACTGGCCGTAGCGGAAAATATCCAGACCTTCGGTGCTGATCTGCGGCTGGCGCGCGCTCATCAGGTCGGCCAGGTAGCGACCCGAGCCGCAGGCCATGGTCCAGCCCAGCGTGCCGTGGCCGGTGTTGAGGTAGAGATTGCGGAACGGCGTGGCGCCGATCACCGGCGTGCCATCGGGCGTGGCCGGGCGCAGGCCGGTCCAGAACTGCGCGCGCGACAGGTCACCGCCCTTCGGGTAGAGGTCGCTGACCACCAGTTCCAGGGTTTCGCGGCGGCGCTGCGACAGCGACAGGTCGAAACCGGCCACTTCGGCCATGCCACCGACGCGGATGCGGTCGTCGAAGCGGGTCACCGCCACCTTGTAACTCTCGTCGAGGATGGTCGAGGTCGGCGCCATCGCCGGGTCGGTGATCGGCAGGGTCAGCGAATAGCCCTTCAGCGGGTAGACCGGCAGGCGCATGCCCAGCGGTGCCACCAGTGCCGGCGAGTAGCTGCCGAGCGCGACCACGAAGCGGTCGGCGGTTTCCCGCTTGCCGTCGATGCGCACGCCGGTGATGCGGTCGCCGTCAAACTCCAGGCCGGTGATGTCCTGGTCGAAGCGGAATTCGACGCCGGCATCCACGCACATCTGCGCCAGGCGGCGGGTGAACAGCTGGCAGTCGCCGGTCTGGTCACGTGGCAGGCGCAGTGCGCCGACCAGGCCGTCGACATGGGCCAGGGCCGGTTCGGCCTGGATGATGCCGGCGCGGTCCAGCACCTCGTACGGCACGCCGTACTGGGCCAGGATCTCGATGTCCTGCGCCGAAGCGTCCAGCTGCTGCTGGGTACGGAACAGCTGGGTGGTACCCAGGTCGCGGCCTTCGAATTCGATGCCGATCTGCGCGCGCAGTTCGTTCAGGCAGTCGCGGCTGTATTCAGACATGCGCACCATGCGCGCCTTGTTGATCGCATAGCGCTCATGCGTGCAGTTGCGCAGCATCTGCCACAGCCAGCGGTACTGGGCCAGGTCCATGCCCGGCTTGATCGCCAGCGGCGCGTGCTTCTCGAACAGCCAGCCGATCGCCTTCTTCGGCACGCCGGGGGCCGCCCAGGGCGAGGTGTAGCCAAACGACAGCTGGCCGGCATTGGCGAAGCTGGTCTCCAGCGCCGGGCCGGGCTGGCGGTCGATCACCGTGACTTCAAACCCGGCCTGTCGCAGGTACCAGGCACTGGTGGTGCCGATCACGCCGCTGCCGAGAACTAGGACTCGCATGGGAATTCTCCAACCCGATCATTCCCTGCACCAGAGCGCGCGGGGACCATAATTGGGGAAGTATAGACAGGCAATACCAGTCGATTTGCCTGATTTACAATCAACCGGCAGGATGTTCTCCTGCAATTCATTCCCCGAGGTTGACGGCCATGGCCCCCCGGACCCGCGAACTGGACAAGATCGACCGCAAGATCCTGCGCATCCTGCAGGCCGAGGGCCGTATTTCCTTCACCGAACTGGGTGAACGGGTCGGCCTGTCGACCACCCCGTGCACCGAGCGCGTGCGCCGGCTCGAGCGCGAAGGGGTGATCACCGGCTACCACGCCCACCTCGACCCGGCGGCAGTGAAGGCCAGCCTGCTGGTGTTCGTGGAGATCAGCCTGGCCTACAAGTCCGGGGACATCTTCGAGGAGTTCCGGCGCGCGGCGCTGAAGCTTCCCAACGTGCTGGAGTGCCACCTGGTGTCGGGCGACTTCGATTACCTGCTGAAGGCGCGGATCAGCGAGATGGCCTCCTACCGCAAGCTGCTGGGCAGCACGTTGCTGACGCTGCCGCATGTACGGGAATCGAAGAGCTACATCGTGATGGAAGAAGTGAAAGAGACGCTGAGCCTGCCGATTCCGGATTGAAGCTGGGAACCGGATGGGGTCAGAGCCCGCTGCGCGGGATCCGACCCCGGTCGTCAGCTGGCAAGGGGTCGGATCCCGCGCAGCGGGCCCTGACCCCGGTCATGGCGACAGTCAGCGCTGCTGCGGATGCTTCTGCGAGCGCTGTTCCTGCGGCTTGGCGCCCTTGTGCTGCTGCGGCTCCATCTGCTGTTGCTGCTGCTGTTGCTGCTGCGGGTTGCGGCCCTGCGGTTCCTTGCCGGGATGACGGTTCTGCTGGTTTTTCATGATCGCGATCCAGTGGACGAAGGACATGCGTCGGCCGAATGCCGGCGCAAGGCCACGGTGGTCCGGCAGCGGTTAATCGCAGGCGAAAAAGCAGTGATTGGCAGACCGTTGTTTTCGTGCGTTCAGGCCAGCGCGTCCGCC
The DNA here is from genome assembly GCF_027854495.1 of Stenotrophomonas sp. PI_27. Classification (NCBI taxonomy): domain Bacteria; kingdom Pseudomonadati; phylum Pseudomonadota; class Gammaproteobacteria; order Lysobacterales; family Lysobacteraceae; genus Stenotrophomonas; species Stenotrophomonas sp. PI_27. The sequence continues at coordinate 103,750 of NZ_JAJNOF010000013.1, read as the reverse complement.
CGCCGGGCCTGCGGCCGCGTCAGCGCTTGATCTGCTGGCCATCGCCGGCCGGCACGCTGTCGTAATAACGACCGGTGCGCGAATCGAACACGCGGTTCGGGCCGGCCGGGCGGACCCCGGGCACGATGCGGCCGTTGCGGTCATAGACCTTGTCAGCCGGCTTCGGCGCCGGGGCGGGCGCGACCTGGGCCGGACCGGTCGACTTGATCGGCTGCGTGGGCTGCGGCGACGGCAGCACCTGCGGCTGCGGCCGGGCCGCTTGTGGCGGGGGTGCCACCGGCGGCGGGGCCACGCGGGTCGCGCTGCGGGTGGCGGTCGGGTCGGCCGTGGGCACCTGGGCCTGCGCCAGTGCCGGCATCAGGGCGATCAACAGCAGGGGAAGGGTCGGTTTCATGGCACGCTCCGGCGTGGATCGCAGTCACCTTGCGCCCGCGCCTGTGTGCCGCCCATGAACGGCCATCACACTTGCAAGCGCGCGCCACGACCCCCACGTTGTCCGGCATCCCAGGCCATCGACCCCACGGAGAGCCGGCATGACTGCCTTCGACCTGACGCCCCCTACTGCCACCCAGACCGAGGCGCTGGTCGCCGGCCTCAGCAGCGAAGAGCGCCGCGTGCTGCTGCAGCACGGTACCGAGGCGCCCTTCTGCGGCGTGTTCCTCGACAACAAGCGCGAGGGCGTCTACTGCTGCCGGCTGTGTGCCCTGCCGCTGTTCCGCTCCAGCACCAAGTTCGATTCCGGCACCGGCTGGCCCAGCTTCTTCGCCCCGTTCGACCCGGCGCACGTGCGCGAGATCCGCGATACCAGCCATGGCATGGTGCGCACCGAGATCACCTGCGCCCGCTGCGGCAGCCACCTGGGCCACGTGTTCCCGGACGGTCCGCCGCCCACCTACGAGCGCCACTGCCTGAACTCCGTCTCACTTTCGTTCGTCGGCACCGGCGAGCCCTGGCCCGATCCGCTGCAGCGTGGCGGTGCCGAAGCCGGTGTGGCGGGCTGAAACACCCCGCTGACCGATTTCACAGAATTCCCTCTTCAGAAAACCGGGCGACGGGCCGACAAGGAGATATCCCCCCTCCCTGCGTCGCCCCATGCTCATCATCGTTGGATTCCTGGTCGTCATCATCAGCGTGATCGGGGGCTACCTCGGTGCCCACGGCCGCCTGGGTGCCCTCTGGCAGCCCTACGAGCTGGTCATCATCGGCGGCGCCGCACTGGGCGCGTTCCTGGTCGGCACCCCGGCCAAGACGGTCAAGCAGACCCTGCAGGCCATGGTCGGCGTGTTCAAGGGCCCGCGCTACAAGCAGCAGGACTACATCGATGTCCTCAGCCTGCTTTATGAACTGCTCAACAAGGCCCGCCGCGAAGGCTTCATGGCCCTGGAAGACCATGTCGAGCGGCCGGCCGAGAGCGCCCTGTTCGCCAACTACCCCAAGGTGCAGGCCGACCACCACCTGATCGACTTCATCACCGACTGCCTGCGCCTGATGATCGGCAGCAACATCGAGCCGCACGAGCTCGAGCCGCTGCTGGAGCTGGAACTGGAGAAGCACCACGCCGAGGCCATGGCACCGTCGCAGGTGCTGACCAAGGTCGCCGACGGACTGCCCGGTTTCGGCATCGTCGCGGCGGTGCTGGGCATCGTCATCACCATGGGCTCGATCGGCGGCGACATCGTCGAGGTCGGTGGCCACGTGGCCGGTGCACTGGTCGGCACCTTCCTCGGCATCCTGCTCGGCTACGGCTTCGTCGGCCCGATGGCCGCCGCCATGGAGGCACGCGCCGAGCAGGACAGCCGCATCTACGAATCGGTCAAGACTGCCCTGCTGGCCTGCCTGCGCGGTTACAACCCGAAGATCGCGCTGGAATTCGCCCGCAAGACGCTGCCGTCGAACGTGCGCCCGGCCTTCTCCGATTTCGAGCAGCACCTGAAGACGGTCAAGTAAGCCATGGCCGAGAACAAGCCCACCGTCATCGTCCGCCGGGTCAGGAAAGCCGGCCACGCCGCTCACCACGGCGGGTCGTGGAAGGTGGCCTATGCCGACTTCGTGACCGCGATGATGGCCTTCTTCCTGGTGCTGTGGCTGATGGCCACCACCAACAAGAACGACCGTGCGGCCATTTCCGAGTACTTCCGCAACCCCAGCCCGCTGAGCGGGCAGAACGCCACGCCGGCGCCCGGCATGGCCGGCCCGGGCGGCGCCAGCACCTCGATGATCAAGCTGGGCGGCGCCACCGACATCTCGCGCGGCAGCAGCAACGATCCCTTCCAGAACCAGAAGGAAGCGGTGCCGCAGCCGGTGGACCAGCAGCAGCGCGACAAGCAGCAGCTGGAAGCGCTGATGAAGGAACTGCAGGAAGCGATCAGCAAGAGCCAGGCACTGGAACCGTTCAAGGACCAGCTGCTGCTGGACCTGACCCCGGAAGGCCTGCGCATCCAGATCGTGGACAAGCAGAACCGGCCGATGTTCGACCTCGGCAGCGCTACGCTGAAGCCGTACACCCAACAGATCCTGCACGAGCTGGCCAACTACCTGAACCACGTGCCGAACCGGATCAGCCTGACCGGCCACACCGACATCACCGCCTATTCGGCCGCACGCGGCTACGGCAACTGGGAACTGAGCGCCGACCGCGCCAACGCTGCACGCCGTGCACTGGTGGACGGCGGCCTGGAGGACAGCAAGATCACCCGCGTGGTCGGCCTGTCCTCGTCAGTGCTGTTCGACAAGGCCGACCCGCAGAACCCGATCAACCGCCGTATCAGCATCGTGGTGATGACCCAGGCCGCCGAAGCGGCCGCGCTGGCCGGAGCCGGGCCGCAGGTGGGGCTGTCGGCGCCGACCGCCGACCCGGACGTGCAGGCCGCGCAGGGTAAGGCAAAGTAGACGGTGGGTGGGGACCTTGGTCCGCACATCCGGGAACGCGTGCGGACCAAGGTCCGCACCCACCAGGGGCATCCCCCGGCGCACCCGCTACAATGGCGGTCTTTCCGTTTTCAGGTGATTCCACCCCCATGTCCCAGAATTCCAAGGCCAAGCGCGACAAGCGCAAGAAGCAGCAGGGCAAGCGCCCGTTCCTCCGCCTGAACGCCCAGCAGCAGGTGCAGAACCATGCCGTGCTGACCAACGAAGACGGCCAGGTGGTGGCGGCCATCGGCCTGCAGGGCCGTGAGTGGCTGCTGGCCATCGGCGGCCAGACCATGGGCAATGCCGAGAACCCGGTGCCGATGCTGGCCATGCTCAAGCACCTGTCCAACGTGCAGGAAAAGGAAGGCCGCAAGGTCAACCTGGAATATTCCGAACTGCTGAAGTCGCTGCTGGACACCCTGGCCGCCGAATCCGATCAGACCGCTGACGAGTACCTGGACAAGCTGGTCGCCGAGTTCGAGACCGTGGAAGCCGACGAAGGCGAAGAAGCCGCTGCGGCTGCCGAAGGCGACGTGGTTGAAGCTGCTGCCGACGCCGAGGCCGCCCCGGCCGCTGACAGCGACAGCAAGCCGCAGGCCTGAACCGGCCGCGGCGGTGACGGTCTACGTCGATGACGCGGTGCATCCCTGGCGCGGACAGCGCTGGGCGCACCTGATGGCCGACACCCTGGCCGAGCTGCACGCCATGGCGGCGCAGCTCGGCATTCCACCGCGGGCCTTCCAGAACAAGGCCAGCGGTGCCCATTACGATGTCACTGCCGAGCTGCGCGCACAGGCCATCGCGCTCGGCGCGCAAGCGATTTCGCGGCATGCCGACCGCGAGCTGGTCAAAGCGGTGATCGCCAACGCCCGGGCGCAGTACCGGCCGTAGGCCGCGCCGCGGGTTCGCCGGACACCAACCGGCACCGGCGGGGTAGAGTCGACTGTCAGTCGACTATCGCGCGCAGCGCGGGGGTCTCGCGGCCGGATGGGAGAGCAGTCGACTGACAGTCGACTCTACCCCCGTCGGGTCGTCCTCAGCGGATCAAGCCGTCAAGTCGTGCCCGGCGGATCGGCCCATCGCTCAGAACGGGTCGCTGCCCAGCCGGATTTCCACGTTCAGCAGCGAGCACAGCGCCAGCATCGCGTCGTCGTCGCGGGTCAATGCCATCACCCCGGTAAAGCCGTCACTGCCGGCATCCACGCTCCACAGCGTGTAGTTGTGCTCGCGCAGGCGGTCGAAGGCGGTGGACATCAGCTGCACGCCGTCCAGGCCCTCGGCGAAGTCCTCGTCGTCCAGGTCCCCGCCCCAGTCCAGCTGCAGGTTGAAGCGCGCCGACAGCTCGTTGACCGCCGACTGCAGCGATTCCAGGTCATCCCGCTCCACATCGAAACCGGACTGCCAGGCAATGGCGGTGAACAGCGCCGGCAGCCAGTCGCTGTCCGCTTCCAGCGGCTGCCCGTCCTCGGACAGGTGCTCGCGCCAGCGGTTGAACTGCTGCAGGGCAAGCTCTTCGTCGCCCGGGTTGATCAGCACCAGCAGGTTCCAGACCCGCGCCTCGAAGCCCTCCTCGTCGAAGTCGTGGATGTCTTCCTCGAAGTCGAAATAGTCGCTGTTGTCGGGCATGGCGGAACGTCCTCTGGGGCAGGTCGGCATTCTACGGTTTATCCTGTGCCGCTGAAGCCGGCCTTGGTGGCCGTCACTGTGAATGAAGCGATGAGCGATACCCCTCCCGACCACCTGGCCATCAACCCGGCCAGCCCCTTCCATGATGCGCAGGCGCTGGAGCGCGGCGTCGGCGTGCGTTTCAACGACGTCGAGCGCGACAACGTCGAGGAATACTCGGTCAGCGAAGGCTGGATCCGCGTGCAGGCCGGCAAGGCCCGCGACCGCCGTGGCAACCCGATGACCATCAAGGTCAAGGGCAAGGTCGAGGTGTATTTCCTGGACCAGAAGCCGGAGTAAGGCCTGAACGGTGTGCGGACCAAGGTCCGCACCCACCCGGGGTACACGGTCATTCGCGCTTGCGCGATTCCAGCAGGTCCAGGTTGCGGATCAGGCGCCGCGAGATCTCATCGGAGATCACCCCGCGCCGGGTCAAACGGAACAGTTCCTCACGCTCGGCATTGAGGCCGGCGCTGCGCAGCTGGCGGTAACCCAGCTCCATGCGCCTCACCTTCTCCGGGTCCACGTCGGGGCCGTCGTTGTCCTTCTCCAGGTGCCGCTGGTACAGCAGGCTCACCCGCGAGGCAGCGTCGTTGTACAGCTGCACGTTCTCGGTGTTCTGGTTCATCACCAGCTGCTGGCGCATGCGCTCGACCCCGGCCAGGGCGGCCTTGGACGACAGCCGGCGTGCCAGGTCCTCTTCCTTGCGCTCGCCCGAATCGGCCGGCAGCTGCAGGCCCTTCAGCAGCTGCGGCAGCGCCACGCTGGCGCCGACCAGCGAGAACAGGATCACCGCCGCGGCCAGGAAGATCACCAGGTCGCGCGCCGGGAACGCGCTGCCATCGGGCAGGAACAGTGGCAGGGTCAACACACCGGCCAGGGTGATCGCGCCGCGTACGCCGGCCACCGAGGTCGCCACCACGATGCGCCAGTTCGGCGCCTCGCCGCGCTCCAGGCCACGACGGCGCGCACGCAGCAGGTTCCAGCGCAGCGACAGCCATACCCACAGCAGGCGCAGCAGGATCAGCGCCAGGTTGATCACCACCACGTAGACCAGCAGCCACCATGCACTCTGGTGGCCGGACTCGTTCATGGTGGTGGTGGCGCGCTCGACGATGCCCGGCAACTGCTCGCCCAGCAGCACGAACATGATGCCGTTGAAGCTGAACTGCAGCATGTTCCAGACACCCGCGCGCTGCACGCGCATGCTGCCGGAGACACGGCCGGTCAGCTCGACGTAGCTCATCGCGATGCCGGCAGCGACCGCAGCGAGGATGCCCGAGGCATGGATTTCTTCGGCCAGCAGGTAGGCCGCGAACGGAATCAGCAGGTTGACCAGCATCGCCGCACCCGGCTCCTCGCCGAAGCGGCGCCACAACCAGCGCTGGAACGTGGACACGCCGAGGGTAACCGCCACGCCCACGGCCAGGCCGGCCACCGCCACCCACAGGAAGGTCAGCGAGGCCGTGGCCAGCGAGAAGGAACCGGTCATCACCGCCGCCACCGCGAAGCGGAAGCAGACCAGGCCGGAGGCATCGTTGAGCAGCGATTCGCCTTCCAGGATGTGCATCAGGCGCTTGGGAATCGGTGCCTTCGAAGCAATCGCGCCCACCGCCACCGGGTCGGTCGGCGAGACGATGGCCGCCAGCGCGAAGCACACCGCCAGCGGCATCACCGGGATCATCCAGTGGATCAGCAGGCCGGCACCGATCACGGTGAACACCACCAGGCCGAACGCCAGTTCGAGGATCGCCCCCTTGTCGCGGAACAGGCCCTGCTTGGGAATGCGCCAGCCATCCAGGAACAGCAGCGGCGGCAGGAACAGCAGGAAGAACACTTCCGGCTCCAGCGCGTGGCCACGGTTGAACACGCCGGCGATCACCGCCCCCAGGCCGATCTGCACCAACGGCAGCGGCAGCGAGAACGGGAGGACGCGAACCAGGTAGCCGCTGGCGACAACGGCCACCAGCATCGCCAGGACGACTTCGATGGTATGCATGCTTCTTCCAGGAAGCGGCGCGTGGGGAGGCACGAGGGCCAGCGCCGGAAACCTGGAAAAAACTACCACATGCGGCCCTGGCCGCGACGGCCGCAGCCGCCGCGCGTCAGCCCCGGCTCATGCCCCGTCGAAGCGGTACAGATCCATGGCCAGGAAGCCGGCATCGATGCCGGCGTCGATGCGGCGCGCACCGAAACCGCCCTCGCCGGCTGCACCCATCGCGAAGAACAGCGGCAGCAGGTGCTCGTCGGTCGGGTGCGCACGCTCGGCGAACGGGGCCTGCCGGCGGTAGTCGAACAGCGCCTGGCGGTCATCGGCGGCCAGCCGCTGCTCCACCCACTCGATGAAGGGCCGCACATACGGTGCTTCCTTGCCGTCCTGGTAATCGCCCCAGTCGTGCAGGTTGTGGGTGATGCTGCCCGAACCGACCAGCAGCACGCCCTGTTCGCGCAGCGGCGCCAGCGCGCGGCCCAGCGCGAACTGATGCTCGGGGCCGAGCAGCGGCTGGATCGATACCGGCACCACCGGGATGTCGGCCTGCGGGCGCAGCAGCCGCAGCGGCACCCAGGCACCGTGGTCGAGGCCACGCTGCGGGTCGAGCGCCACCGGCAGCCCGGCGGCGGCGATGCGGCCGGCCACCTCTTCGGCCAGCGCCGGATCGCCGGGCGCCGGGTACTGCAGTTCAAACAGCGCGCGCGGGAAGCCGCCGAAGTCGTGGATCGTCGGCGGCTGCGGGTGCGCGCCGACCAGCGGCTGCCGGCCCAGCCAGTGCGCCGAGGCCATCACGATGGCACGCGGCGTCGGCAGGTCGCGCGCCAGCTCGGCCAGGCGCACGCCGACCTGGCCCGGCTGCAGGGCGGTCATCGGCGAACCGTGGGAGATGTACAGCGAAGGCAGGCGGGACATGGAAGGCTCCAGTTGCAGGGTCGGGCGGCGATCAGCGCGAACGCAGGGTCCACTTGCCATCGCCGATCAGGAACAGCACCACCAGCGCCAGCGCCCAGAACGCCGGGTATTCCCAGCCGCCGCCGGCATTGGCGAAGCCGAAGCCGTTGGCGCCGTGCACGGTGGCGATGGTGCCCAGCAGCAGCGGCACGCCGATCAGGCCCACCCAGCGCGCGTAGATGCCCAGCAGCAGCGCGGCGCTGATCACCAGTTCGACGCCGAGGGTGAGATAGCCGAGTACCCCAGGCAGGCCCAGCGATTCGAAGAACGCGGCAGTACCGGCCGGGGTGAACACCAGCAGCTTGGTCAGGGCGTGGACCAGGAACAGCACGCCCAGGGCCAGGCGCAGCAGGGTGGCACCGTAGGGGGCCAGCGACGAGACAGGAGCGGTCGTGGTGTGCATCGCAAAACACCTTGAGGGGAGTGGAGACAGGTTATTGCGCGTTCGTGGACCGATAAATACGATCGTTTGACCGTATTTATTTCAAAAGGCGCAACAATGGACACTCTCGAGGCGATGCGCGTGTTCGTGGCGGTGGTCGAACGCAATGGCTTCAGCGCCGCCGCCCAGGCCCTGGACCTGTCCACCGCCGGCGTCACCCGCCAGGTCGCTGCGCTGGAAAAACGCCTGTCCACCCGCCTGCTCCACCGCACCACGCGCCGGGTCAGCCCGACCAGTGCCGGCGCCGCCTACTACGCGCAGTGCGTGCGCCTGCTGGCCGAGTTCGATGCGCTGGAGGCCAGCATCGGCGCGCAGGCACTGGAGCCTTCCGGGACGCTGCGCATCAACGCCCCCGTCAGCTGGGGCATCGCCCGCCTCGGCCCGCTGCTGGCCCGCTACCGCGAGCGCTTCCCGCAGGTGGAACTGGACCTGGCCCTGTCCGACCGCCTGGTCGACATGGTCGAGGAAGGCTACGACGTGGCCATCCGCATCACCCGCGAACCGAGCCCGGCGCTGATTGCGCGCCGCCTGGGCGAGTCACGGGTGAGCCTGTGCGCGGCGCCGGCCTACCTGGCCGCGCGCGGCACCCCGCAGCATCCGCAGGAGCTGCAGACCCACGCCTGCCTGAGCTACAGCTACTGGGCCGCCGGTGACCACTGGCCGCTGCAGGGGCCTGGCGGCGAGGTCAAGGTCGCGGTGAACAGCCTGCTGCACGCCAACAACGGCGACGTGCTGCGCGAAGCGGCGATCGCCGGCATGGGCGTGATCCTGCAACCGGATTTCCTGCTGGAAGACGCGCTGGCCGATGGCCGCCTGGTGCGCGTGCTGCCCGAATGGGAGGCCTCGCCGATCGGCATTTTCGCCGTCTATACCAGCCGCAGCCACCTCGCACCGAAGGTGCGCAGTTTCATCGACCATCTGGTGGAAAGCGGGGTGTAGCCGAGGCTGGCGTTTGCCGGTAGTGCCGGCCGCTGGCCGGCAATCAGACACCTCCCGGTCCTGGGCGAATGTCGGCCGCCGGCCCGCACTCCCACTTAGGCGGCGACTTCATCCAGCGCGTCGATGATCCGCTCCAGCGGCGCCGGCCGCCCCAGCAGATAGCCCTGTACCTGGTCACAGCCGTGCGCGGCCAGCCAGTCCAGCTGCCCCGGCGTTTCCACGCCCTCGGCGATGATGGTCAGGCCCATGCTGTGCCCCAGCGACAACAGCGCGCGGCAGATCGAGGCATTGCGTGGGTTGGTTTCCACGTCGGCGACGAAGCTGCGGTCGATCTTCAGGATGTCCAGCGGCAGGTGCTGCAGGTAGGACATGCTGGAATAGCCGGTGCCGAAATCATCCAGCGACACGCGGATGCCCTGCTCATGCAGGCGCTGCATGGTCTGCATCGCCTGCGCCGGCTTGCGCATCAGGCTGCTCTCGGTCAGCTCAACGTGCAGCGCGCCACGGGCCAGGCCGAAGTCCTGCTGGGCACGGATGAATTCGGCCACCAGATCGCTGTTGAAGAACTGCACCGCAGACACGTTGACCGCGATCGGCAGCTCGCCCCACCCGGCGTCGACCAGACGGCGCTGCGCCTTCGCCGCCGCGCGGATCACCCAGCGGCCCAGCGCCAGGATCAACCCGGTGTCCTCGCACAGCTGGATGAACTCGTTGGGCGGGATGAAGCTGCCATCGGCCTGCGGCCAGCGCAGCAGTGCCTCCAGCGCTGCCGGACTGCCGTCGCTGGCATGCCGGATCGGCTGGAAATACAGCTGGAATTCGTTGTCGATGGCGGCATGGATGCGCCCGGCCAGGCGCAGGCGGTCGGCCAGGCGCGTGGTCACGGCCGCGTCGAACCAGACCACCACGTTGCCCTCGGCGCGCGCCGCATGTGCGGCCTGCGCGGCCATGCCGATCACCTGCTCGGCCGTGTGCCCGTCACCGGCGATGTGCACGGCCACGCCGATACGCGGCTCGAACTGGTGCAGCGAGTCCTTGCCGCGCATCGGCGCCGACACGATCTGCAGCAGGTCGTCCAGCACGCGCTGGGTATCGTGCTCGGCACCGATGGCGAACACGAAGTCCTCGGCCGGCTGGAACGCCAGCGTGCCACAGCGCGCGCCCAGGCCCCCGAGCCGGGTCGCCATCGACTGCAGCACCGCATCACCGATCTCGCGACCGAGCGTGTCGGCCACCAGCTGCAGGCCGCGCAGCTGCACGAAGGCGATGGTATAGCCGGCGTCCTGCTCGTCCAGCTGCTCGGTCAGGGCGCGCACATTGAGCAGGCCGGTGGCCGGGTTGTGCCGTGCCTGGTACGCCAGGTCGCGCTCGTAGGCCAGCCGCTCGCTGACATCCTCGGCCAGCACCAGGCACGCAGGCTGCCCATCGAAATCGAGCTTGGACAGGTGTGCGCGCACCTCGAACACACTGCCGTCCTTGCGCCGGTGCAGGCGCACGGTCGCGTCGGGCGGATCGCCCACCTGCGCCCGCTGGATGGCACCACGCACTTCGTCCCAGCCTTCGCGCGGGCGGATGTCGAGGATGCTCATCGCCAGGAACTCGTCGCGGCTGTAGCCGTACTGGCGCACCGCAGCGTCGTTGACCTCGATGAAGCGCAGCGTATCCGGGTCGAACACCCAGAACGGCGCCGGATTGCGGTCGAACAGCAGGCGGAAGCGGCGTTCCACTTCGCTCATCTGCTCGCGCGCCTGATAGCGTTCGCTCAGGTCGGTCAGTGCGCCGATCATGCGCCGCTCGCTGTCGGCCACTTCCACCCGCTGCCCACGCGCGCCGACCCAGCGCACCTCGCCTCCGGGCAGCACCAGGCGGAACACCTGGTCAAGCACCGCGCCGCCGGCGAAGGCCTGGTCGAACGCCTGCTGCAGGCGCGCGGCATCATCGCGATGCACGCGCGCGAAGAAATCCGCAACCGGCAAGGCGTCGGTCTGTACCCCAAAGATCTCGCGGGCCAGCGGCGACCAGCGCAGCAGCGCGGCGTCCTCATCCACGTACCACGTGCAGACACGCCCGACCTGGTGCGCCAGGCGCAGCTCGGCATGGCCGGCCTTCAGCTCCTCGGCCATCGCCTGCTGGCTGCGGGTACTGCGGCGGACGGCGTACAGCAGCACCAGCAACACCACGATGTAGGCCAGCACGATCGCCACCGAGGCCTGCAGGTACGGCCACCAGGGTGCCAGCACGTCCTCGTCGGCCAACCCGACCTGTACCGCCAGCGGACTGCGTTCGAGCGTGCTGATGGTGAGGATGCGCGGCACGCCGTCGACGACGCCGGGCATGCTGCCCAGCTCGACCACTGCCTGCGTGCCGAGCAGGTCCCGGCGCGGCAGGTCATAGCGGCGGCCCACCGTGCCATGCGGATCGGGTACGCGGGCCAGCATGTAGCCCTGGGCATCGCTGATCGAGACCAATCCGTTGGGGCCGACATCCAGGCCGCCGACGATGCGCTGCAGTTCGCCACAGCGCAGCCGTGCCAGCAGCCAGCGCCCATCGGCCATCGGCAGCGCCAGCGGGACCACCCAGCCCCCGTCGCTGGCGCGCTGCGGCGGGCCGATGTACAGCGCGCTGCCCGGGCCGCGCCGTTGCGGATCGGTCCACAGCGGCAACTGCAGGTCGCCCTTGCCGGCCGTCAATGCGCGGCCATAGCTGTCGAGCACCACGATGCTGTGCAGTTCGGCGTGCCGGCGCAGCACGCCGCCGATGGACGCATCGAGCAGGGCCGGCGCCTGCGCCGGCACACTGCGGAACAGTTCCGCGGCATCGGCGGCGATGCCGGACATGGCCCGCTCCAGGTTGCGCAGCTCCAGGGCCAGCAGGCGCTCGCTGCCCACCGCCAGCGCGCGGCTCTGCCGCTGCGCCGCTTCCAGGCGGCGGTGGTGGTCGTTGACCAGCATCAGGGTCAGGCCGGCCACCAGCAGCACGCCCAGCAGCACGCCGCCCCAGGTAATGGCGCGCAACGGCCGGGCCAACGCCCGCTTCAGCGCGGGCATCGGTTGATGTTCCTTGTGCAGTCGGCTGGCTTCATGCGCGAACGAATCCTCCACGTCCCCGACCTCAACGGCCGGCGGACGCCATTCTTGACGCCTGACCCCGTCCTGCATGGCCACCTCCCCGTGTCCGCGCAGGGCTCGAGGGTCCAGCATGCACCACCCCGGTGACGGCGTGAAGATCGCCTCTGCGCGTTCAGCCAGATCCTGCACAGGGCAGGCGCCGCTGGGGAGCGGCCAGCGGCGCTGGAGCGGATTAGACTTGGTGTTTTCCGCCGCAAGAGAAGTCCATGTCCAAGCTGCGCCGTCCCACCCTGGCGCTGGCCATCGTCGCCAGCCTGTCCCTGGCCGCCTGTGACCGCCCGGCCGACCCGGCCGCCACGGCCACCGCCCCGGCCGACGCCGCCCCCGCTGCGGCCAAGCCGATGCTGGGCAGTTTCGGCTTCGATGCCAGCGGCATGGACCGCAGCATCGCCGCCGGCGACGACTTCTTCGGCTTCGCCAACGGCACCTGGGTGAAGAACACCGAGATTCCGGCCGACCGCTCGCGCTTCGGCAGCTTCAATGTCATTGCCGAGAAGACCCTGGCCGACACCCGCGCCATCCTGGAAGGGGCTGCCGGCAACACCCAGGCCAGCGGCGACGACAAGCTGATCGGCGACTACTACGCCGCCTACATGGACGAAGCCGGCATCGAGCAGCACGGTCTGGCGCCGGTGCAGCCGCAGCTGAAGGCCATCGATGCGATCGCCGACAAGGCCGGGCTGGCGCGCGCCCTCGGCGGCGACCTGCGCGCCGACGTCGACCTGCTCAACGCCACCAACTTCTACACCGACCGCCTGTTCGGCCTGTGGGTGTCGGTGGACATGCTGCAGCCGGACCGCACCGCGCCGTACCTGGTGCAGGGCGGTCTGGGCATGCCCGACCGCGATTTCTACCTGGGCGATGGCCGCATGGCCGAGCTGCGCAAGCAGTACCAGGCCTACATCGCGCAGATGCTGCAGCTGGCCGGCGTCGCCGACCCGGCCGGCAAGGCGCAGCGCATCCTCGCGCTGGAAACCAAGATCGCGCAGGCGCATGCCACCCAGGAAGAAACCAACGACGTGACCAAGGGGGCCAATCCCTGGACCCAGGCCGACTTCAATGCCAAGGCGCCGGGCCTGGACTGGAACGCCTTCCTCGATGCAGCCGCACTGGGCAACCAGCAGGACTTCATCGTGTGGCAGCCCAAGGCCGTGGCCGGCCTGTCCCGGCTGGTCGCCACCGAGCCGCTGGACGCGTGGAAGGACTACCTGGCGTTCCACGCGCTGGACCGTGCCGCCGCTTACCTGCCGAAGAAGTTCGCCGACGCCCGCTTCGCCTTCCATGGCACCGCGCTGAGCGGCACGCCACAGCAGAGCGATCGCTGGAAGCGCGCGGTGGACGATGCCAACCATGCGGTCGGCGAGGCCATCGGCAAGCGCTACGTCGAGAAGCACTTCGACGCCAGGACCAAGGAACGCGCGGACGAGATGGCGAAGAACATCATCGCCGCCTTCAGCAAGCGCATCGACGCACTGGCGTGGATGTCACCGCAGACCAAGGCACATGCCAAGGCCAAGGTGGCCGGCTTGACCGTGGGCATGGGCTATCCGGAAAAGTGGCGCGACTACACCGGCCTGGAGATCCGTCGTGATGACCCGCTGGGCAATGCACAGCGCGCCGAGCTGTTCGAGTACCAGCGCAACATCGCCAAGCTGGGCAAGCCGGTCGACCACAGCGAGTGGGCGATGCTGCCGCAGACCATCAATGCGATGAACGTGCCGCTGGAAAACCGCCTGGTGTTCCCGGCCGCGATACTGCAGCCGCCGTTCTTCGACGGCGCCGCCGACGACGCGGTGAACTACGGTGCGATCGGTGCGGTGATCGGCCACGAGATCAGCCACGGCTTCGACAACGCCGGTGCGCTGTTCGACGAGACCGGCAAGCTGCACAACTGGTGGACCGACGAAGACCTGAAGCAGTTCAACGCGGCCGGTGATGCACTCGCCGCGCAGTTCAGCAGCTACGAGCCGTTCCCCGGCGTGCATGTGAACGGCAAGCTGACCCTGGGCGAGAACATCGCCGACGTGGCCGGACTGGGTACCGCCTACGATGCCTACCAGCTGTCGCTGCAGGGCAAGCCGGGCCAGACCCTGGAAGGCTTCAGCCCGGACCAGCGCTTCTTCCTCGGCTTCGCCCAGGCATGGCGCAGCAAGAGCCGCGAGCAGGCGCTGCGCAATTCGCTGCTGACCGACGTGCATGCACCGGGCCAGTTCCGCGCGCTGACCGTGCGCAACATCGACGCCTGGTATCCGGCGTTCGAGGTGAAGGAAGGCCAGAAGCTGTACCTGGCCCCGGACAAGCGGGTCAAGGTGTGGTGATGTAACCGGGACGGGCGCCGCAAGGCGCCCGTTTCATTTCAGGTGGCGGCCAGCCTTGGTCGGCACATGCATCGCTCTGGTGGGTGCCAACCTTGGTCGGCACAGGGTGGGAATCCACGCATGGCGCGGATGAAGCTCTATCGCGCAACCCGTACCAACCACGGTTGGCACCTACCTGGGAACGGCGGGCCACGCCCGCAGGATCTCCACCGGCACGCCCATGCGCGCGCAGGCATGGCTGGCCAGGCCATCGGGCAGCGCGCGGCGGAACAGCGGTGCCATACCCTGCATCAGCTTCGCCGATGCCGCCGCCTGCGCGCGCTGGCGGCCGCTGCGCTCGAGCATGCCTGCGGCCCAGTCCGGCAGCAACGCCGCGCCCGCCCCCAGGAACACGTCGCGCGACAGCCCCGGCACCGGGACCGGCAGGCGCACGCCGGACAGCACCTCCAGCACCTCGCGCGAGCGATCATCCACGCGCAGTTCCGGCTGCCGCGCGCAGAAATACGCCGCCACCTCCGCTTCGCTGCGCGGGACATCCACCGCACCCAGCGCCTCGGCCACGCAGCGGTACTCATCGTAGTAGCGGTCGGCGATGTGCGCGGGGACCTCGCGCCCATAGCGGCGGAAGCCCTGCAGGAACCCGAAGGCTTCGGTCACGTGCACCCAGGTCAGCAGTTGCGGATCGTTGGCGGCATAGGGCTCGCCCTGCGCGGTGCGGCCGCGGATCTGCGCGTGGATGCGGCGCACCCTGGCCACCAGCGCTTCCACCTCACCGGTGGGCGCATAGCTGGTGCCGGCCACGAAGGCCGTGGTGCGGCGCAGCCGGCCCACCAGGTCCTGGCGGAAGTTGGAATGGTCGTAGACCCCGGCCAGCGCGCGTGGGTGCAGGGTCTGCAGCATCAATGCGCACAGGCCGCCGGCAAGCATCGACGGCAGCTCGGCATGCACGCGCCAGGTCACGCTGTCCGGGCCGAACCAGCCCGGATCACCCTGCGGATGGTCGTAATCGATGCCGCTCTGCCCGCGCGGGAAGGCCTCCAGTACCCAGCGCCGGATCGGCGCGGTCACGGGGCGGGAGAGTCGCTGCAGCAAGGCCGGCATCACAGGTCCAGGGAAGGCGGAGGAACGGTCGCATCTTGCGCGGTCGGCCCCGATTCTCGGCGATCACGGCGCCGACGGCGAGTCTTCGCACTAAGCCACGGTTTCATGTGCGGCCGCAGCACGTTTCACCCTGCGACATCCTGTCGCAGGCTGCGACTGCGATGATGCAATGCATCAATTTTCACCCGCGCCGGGCAAACCCTTGCGCCGCTTGGCATTGCCCCCGTTGCACGGCCCGCTGGAAGTGCTAGAACTGGACCTGCCACACCGTCCAATGCTGATCGACGCACGTTCCACAAGGAGCCAGCCATGATTGCTTTGTTCAAGGGTTTGGGAATTCTGCTTCGCGACAACGAGCTCTACAGCAGCCCGTTCGACAAACAGGTGGCGCACTGGCGCAACCTGAGCGAGCAGCAGATCCGCGATGAAGTGGCGGTGCTGGCCCAGGCGAAGTGCCAGTGGCTGATCGCGTCGATCGTTGGCTGGCAGGCGGCCTCGCTGCTGATCCTCGGCCTGATCGCCAACTACCTGTGGCGCGACGATTTCCATATCACCTTCACCCGCGTGGTGATCGTCTTCGGCTCCTGGGTCTCGATCCTGTTCGTGATCTGGTTCATGGCCAACATGTTCGATCAGCAGGCCGGTTTCGAGCGCTGGATGAAGGCCTTCAACAGCCGCGCGCGCATCAGTTCCAAGGCCGA
This sequence comes from Stenotrophomonas sp. PI_27, assembly GCF_027854495.1. Lineage (NCBI taxonomy): Bacteria > Pseudomonadati > Pseudomonadota > Gammaproteobacteria > Lysobacterales > Lysobacteraceae > Stenotrophomonas > Stenotrophomonas sp. PI_27. The sequence goes on along the minus strand of NZ_JAJNOF010000013.1, from coordinate 87,602 downwards.
CAGCGTCGAGCACGTGGCCGAGGCGCTGGACCTGGCCGAGCACTACCCGGAAGTGCTGGACTACAAGCAGGCGGTCACCGCCAAGCGCGAACTGCGCCACGAGGACATCCGCATCATGACCGAGATCGGGCGGATGAAGCAGCACTCGGAACTGGTCGGGCGCCTGAACCACGTCGGCGAAACCGAACACCATCACGAGCTGACGCTGCAGCCTGCCTACTGACCCGTCAGGGTAGCGGGGGGATCCACACTGCCACCGTGATCACTCACGGCGGCAGTGTTCCATCGGGTCCTGGCTGACGCACTGGCGGAAGCCGTCGGGCAGGTCACGCATGGCCTCGGTCTTGCCCACTGCAACAGTGAACCGGCGCAGCGGTGGCGTGGTGCACGCGGCATCGGGGCTGCAGGCCGGATCAAGCACCAGGTAGTGGCAGGCGCCACTGCTGCTGGCGATGCACTGGAAGCGGGCTTCGCCCTCGACCACCGTGCTCTTGCTGTACAGCGTATCCACGCCGTTGGCCTGGGTCCGGGTGATCGAGGTGTTGCGGGATTTTTCGCAGCCGGCCAGTGCCAGCACGGCCACGCACGCAATCAGTAGACGGGACATGTTCGCTCCTCGGTGCAGGGGCAGTGACGGTGCGGCTACATGCCGCGGAACAGGCTCATGAACGGCTGGCTGACCACCAGCGTCTCCGTGCGCCCGCGCAGACGCAGTACGCCGCGCCCGGTATCGTCGCGGCTGACCGCCGCCACCGCCTTCATGTTGACGATGGTCGAACGGTGGATCTGGCGGAAATGCTGCGCATCGAGCACTTCCAGCAGCTCGCGCAACGGCGTGCGCAACAGGCTCTCGCCAGCAGCGGTGACCACGGTGGTGTACTTGTTGTCGGCGCGGAAGTAGGCCACGTCCTCGAGCATGATCAGCTGCGTCTCGCGCCCGTTGCTGGCGGTGATCCAGGCCAGCGGCGGGCGCTCCGCCGCGCCCTGCGGGGTGCCCAACCGCTGCAGCAGGCGCTCGAGCACGGCATCGTCCTGCCGCGTCGACGGCAGCCGCGACAGGATGCGCTCGCGGGTCGCCAACAGGCGTTCGTCGCTGACCGGCTTCAACAGGTAATCCATCGCGCCCTGCTCGAACGCGTCGATGGCGTACTGGTCGTACGCGGTGACAAACACCACCTGGGTGCGCGGGCTCAGCTCGGACAGCGAACGTGCCACCTCGATGCCACTGATGCCGGGCATGCGGATGTCGAGGAAGGCGATGTCCGGCTGTTTCTCGGCCAGCTGCTCCAGCGCGCTGGCGCCGTCCTCGCACTCGGCCACCAGCTTCAGCTCCGGCCACAGCCGGCCCAGCTGCTCCACCAGTGACTGCCGCAGCAGCTCTTCGTCTTCGGCGATCAGGGCTTCAAGCGGCATGGCTGCGCTCCTTGGGCGACTGCGGCAGGGTCATGGTCGCGGCCACGCCGCTGGGGAAGTTGGCCACGATCGCCACGCCGGCCTGCTCGCCGCAGGTCAGGCGCAGGCGCTCGCGCAGGTTCTTCAGGCCGATGCCGGTACCGCTGGTACCGTGGCCGAAGCCGAGGCCATCATCGGCCACGGTCACGGTCACGTGGTCGTCGAAGCCGCGCGCCAGGATCCAGATCGTACCGCCGCCGGGCTTGGGTTCCAGGCCGTGCTTGATCGCGTTCTCCACCAGTGTCTGCAGCGCCATCGCCGGCAGGTGGACGCTGTGCAGTTCGTTGGGCACCTGCACTTCCACCGCCAGGCGTGCCCCCATGCGGATGCGCAGGATCTCCAGGTAGGCGCGGGTGCGTTCCAGCTCCACGCCCAGCGTGGATACCGACTCGTCCACCTGCGGCAGCGAGCTGCGCAGGTACTGGATCAGGTGGCCGAGCATCTGCTCGGCACGCGCCGGATCGGTGCGGGTCAGGACCTGCGCGTTGGCCAGCGTGTTGTACAGGAAGTGCGGTTCCACCTGCGCGTGCAGCAGGTTCAGCCGCGCCACCGACAGTTCCTTTTCCACCTGCGTCTGTTCGGCCGCGGCCTGCTCGTCGCGGCGCTGGTCACCGACGCGGCGGCTGATCGCACGGGTGACCGCTTCGGCATTCTCGTAGTTGCTGCCTTCATCCAGCGCCAGCAGGTCGGCCCACCAACCCGCGTCGGGTTCGAACAGCAGGGTCACGGTGCTGGTGCCCTGCCCCGGTGTCACCGTGGCCAGCACGCTGTTGCGCTTGATCGCCAGCCGCGCCGGCAGGTTCCAGCGCGAGGGCTGGCGACCGTTCCAGAGGTCGACCCGGCGGACATAGGCACGCACCTGCAGGCTGCCGGCCGAACTTTCCACGTCTTCCACGCGGGGCAGTTCGGAGATCGCCGCCTCCACCACCGAGAAGGCGTGGCCGGCGTCCATCGGCAGTTCGATCTGGCGGCGCTGGCGGCCGGACAGGGTGGTGGCATCCAGGCGACCGGCCACCAGCCAGACCCGGCGGATGTGGGTGATGGCACTGCCGAGCGCGGAAATGATCAGGAACATCGCCAGCAGCCCGAAGATCCAGCCCGGGCCATCGTTCATGCCACTGAAGATGCCGCTCCAGACCATGCCCGCGACGAAAAGCGCCGCAGCCCAGGCCAGCAGGTGACGGAACAGGAGTGAAAGGCTGGCGAACACGGCGGCGCCTTGGAGGAAGAGGGTGAGCCGAGCATAGGGCGGCCGGCCGGGCAAACAAGCGGCCTGCGACGAAGGCCGGGAAAGTGGCGATGGAAGCCGTTATGGAAACGCCGGGCACGGCCCGGCGTTTCCGGGGGCGGCAATGCCGGCCAGCGGCCGGCACTACCGGACGCCGTTATTTGCGCTGGCCGGCGCTGGCGTCACGCACGGCGCGGAACGCCTCGTCCTTGCTCCAGTTCGGCCAATCGCGGGAATTGGCCAGCTGGTTGCCCAGCGTGTACAGCACTTCCAGGTCGCGGGCGGCACCGGCGAACACCCAGTCCGGCTGCCATTCGTCGCCCTGCTGGTGATAGCGCTTGGCGGTGTAGTCCTCGGAGGCCTTCTTGCCTGCGGCCACGCCACCGTCCACCCAGTCCTGGCCGGCCGACCAGGACAGCGCCGGCACGCCACGCTTGGCGAACGGGAAGTGGTCGGAGCGGAAGAACAGGCCCGCTTCCGGCTTCGGGTCCGGCGTGTAGCGGATGTCCCACCCCTTGGCCACGTCCTTCAGCTGGTCCAGCAGCTCGAAGCGCGCGGCACCGTAGATGCCGAAGTCACGCGACGGGCCGAACGGCGCCATGCCGTCCATGTTGATCACCGCCACGGTCTTTTCCAGCGGGTACAGCGGATGGGTGGCGTAGTACTCCGAACCCAGCAGGCCCTTTTCCTCGGCGGTGACCGCCAGGAACAGCAGCGAGCGCTGCGGGCGCTTCTCCTTGGCGAAGCCACGGGCCAGCTCGACCAGCGAGGCGGTGCCGCTGGCGTTGTCCAGCGCGCCGTTGAAGATGCGGTCACCCCGTGCATCCGGCTCACCCACGCCGATGTGGTCCCAGTGCGCGCTGTAGATGATGGTCTCGTCCGGATGGCGGCTGCCTTCCAGGCGCGCGGCCACGTTGTGCGAGGTGATCACTTCGGTCTTCACCGCGTACGTCGCGTCCAGGCTGGCGCCGGTCAGCGGCACCGGGGTGAAGTCGCGCTGCTGCGCCTTCTTCTTCAGTGCCTCGAAGTCCTGCCCGGCCGAGCGGAACAGCTCCACGGCAAGGTCGCGCTGGATCCAGCCTTCCAGCAGCGGGTGGCTTTCTGCCGGGTTGTCACGCACCACGTCGAACATGGTGTTGGTGTTGGAACCGGCCACGGTGGCCCAGCCGTACGACGCCGGTGCGGTCTCGTGCACGATCAGCACGCCCAGTGCCCCCTGGCGGGCGCCCTCCTCGTACTTGTAGGTCCAACGGCCGTAATAGGTCATGCCCTTGCCGTCGAAATCACCCTGGCCGGTTTCGAAGTCCGGGTCGTTGATCAGCACCACGGCGATCTTGCCCTTCAGGTCCACGCCCTTGAAGTCGTCCCAGTTGCGCTCCGGTGCCTTCACGCCGTAGCCGAGGAACACCAGCGGGGCCTTGCTGATGTCGACGCTGCTGGCGCCGTTCATGGCCGCGCGCACGGCGATCTGCTTGCCCTGCTCCAGTGCAACGGTCTTTCCGCCCTGGTGCAGCGCCAGCTGCGGCGTGCCGACGATGTCGCCCTTGCGCAGCGGTACGGCCTGGGTCCACAGGCGCTTGCCGTCCTTCAGGTCGCCGCCCGGCTGCAGCCCGGCATCGGCGAACTGCTTGCTGAGATAGGCGATGGTCTTCGCTTCGCCAGCGGTGGCCGGCGAGCGGCCTTCGTAGGCATCAGAGGCCAGTTCCTTGACGTCGGCGGAGATCCGCGCGCCATCGAATTTCGGGGTGGCCGCCATCAGTGCGCTCGACACCGACAGGGCCAGCACACCCAGTACCGCTCGTTTCATTGCTCTCTCCAGCAGGAAAATCCTTCTGGAGTGTAATGGGATTCGGCAGGGCTGCGCCCTGCACCTGCGGTAGTGCCGGCCGCTGGCCGGCAACGTCGGGGGCAACAGCCGAAGCAACAGCGGCATTCCCTGGGATGGCGGGTCGGTCCCGCTGCTGTTGCTGGCTGTCGACCCGGGTCGACACGGACGAAAACACGAAGGGGTCAGAGCCCTTTCCCGGCGGGAAAGGGCTCTGACCCCATCTGTGTGTTGCTTGGGCGTGTTACCAGTTCGGGTCTTCGGCCGGGGCGGCAGCAGGCTGGGGCTTCGGCTTGGCGGCCGGGCGGGCGGCGGCAGCCGGGGCCGCCGAAGCGGTCGCGCTGGCGGCGGCAGCGGGCTTGCTGCCCAGCTTCTGGCGCAGTTCGATCTGGCCCGGACGGAACCCGCCGCGCATCGCGTCAACGCCGTCTTCAAGCGTGCCGTAAGAAGTCTGTGCAGCCACGCGGTCGATGCGGATGGTGCAGCACGGGTGTTCGCTGCGGCCCAGCGAGCGGCCGGTCTGCGGGTCCTTCAGTTCCTCGCCCAGGCGCACGGCCTGCCAGCGCTGGCCGGCCTGCAGGGTCTCGCCGCCCTGGCTCAGCACCACCTGGTCACCGTCCACCGATACCACCGATACCGGGAACAGCGTGGTGACGATGGTGGTACCAATCTGGCCGGACAACGATTCCATCATCGCCGCAGCCATGTTGCGGCCGTTGACCACGCGCGGCAGGGTGCTGGGGCCGGTCGAGGCCAGCTGGTGGTCGAAGCTGTCGGACATCACCACCTGGCCGGTGGTGGCGTTGATCAGGCGCAGGGTGATGCGGCCGCCACCGGAATACGAGGTCACCTGGCGGTCGGACATGCGCAAGTTGCGCACGCTGCGCGGGTACTCGAAGCGTTCGATGGTCGGGATCAGGATCAGGTCGGTCGCCAGCTGCTGGCCGACGCGGGCCGTGTCCTGCAAACGCACGTTGCCACTGTTGATGTGGTCGATCTCGGCCTGCAGTTCGTCGCCGAACTCGCGGTCCAGCACGATGAAGCGCTGGGTCTGGGTCAGCGTGTCGGACAGGCGCGCGCGGATCGCGTCGGCCACTTCATCGGCACTCACGCGTCCATCCCCCACGGCATAGCTGCCGGCCCTGGTGCGCGGCAGCGCGACCACGATCTTCGGCTTGCCCTGCTCGTCCGGTGCGCGGTACTGGGCAATCTGTGCACGCACGCGCACCTTCCAGTAGCTGCGCATGCTGCGGTGGTTCACGTCCGAATCGAACGAGCGTGCGCCACGCTGGGCATCGACGCTGACCTTCTCGTCGTAGCTCTCCTTGACGCTGGCCGAGGCACCGCCGCCCTTGGCCGTGGCCTCGCCGGACGCGCTGGCCGAGGCCGAACCCTTGAAGCTCCAGCCTTCGTCGCTGGCGCGCACGCGGGCGATGGTTTCTTCATCCAGCTGCCGCACTTCATCCTGCGACAGGATTTCATAGCCCAGCACTGCGCCCTGCGAGCCGGCGATCATCTGCTGGGTGAACGCGTCGGCGCGGATATCGCCGACGTGTTCGTCATCCACGTCCACATGCAGGCCTGCACGCAGGCTCTGCATCTGGCTGGCCACGCGTACGCCGTTGACCTGCGCCACCGCCGACTGCAGTGCCGCCAGCACCGCCAGTTCCGGGGTGCTGCCGATGCCGTCGGCCTCGCGCGCGACCTGGGTGGTGCCGCCGAAATCCGGCGTGCCACGCAGGGGCGCTGCTTCCACTGGCGCATTGCTGGCCAGTGCACTGGTTGCCTTTTCCTTGGCGGGTGCGGGCGCATCGGCGGCCGGGGTGTCCTGCTTGCCACAGGCTGCAAGCAGCACCGTGGCCAGGCCCAGGCCGATCAGGCGGGAGGTCGTACGCATGGGGTTGAACCTCGGATCAGATCGAGTCGAGCATCGAATCGGCGTTCGACGGCACCTTCACCTTGCTCTTCTTGGCGAAGGTCACGGCCGACTTGGTCGAGCCGTACAGGCCCTGGATGAAGCCCGGCGATTCCTTGGCAACCCAGGCACCTGCCGCCAGCTTGCGGCCAACGGTCGCCATCTGGGTTGCGCCCAGGTTCTTCATGCCGGCAGTGAAGTTGCTCGCCTCGCCACCGAGCTTCTGCGCTTCGGCGGCCGACGCCAGCAGCGAGACCAGGCCTTCGGCGTAGTGCTGCTTGGATTCAGCGTTCAGTTCCGGCTGCGCGGCCTGGCGCTCGTTGATCGCGGCCTGGGCGGCTTCACTGACCGACACCGACTTCTTCATCGCATCGACGCTGACCGAACCCGACGACAGCGCCTGGCGCTCGGCTTCCAGCAGCTGCACCTGCTCGGCCAGGCCGAAGGCGCGGGCGAACGAGGTCTGGGCCTGCAGCGAGTGCGACTGCGAGCTGACGAAACGGCGCACCAGCGCTTCCTGCGCGGCTTCGTCCGGAGCGGCGGCGCTGGAGGCGCTGCTGGTGGAGGAACCGGTGGCGGCACCGGCCAGGTCCTTCAGCTTGCCCAGGCCGGCGTGCGCCGGCATCGACAGGGTAGCGGCGGCGATGGCCACGACAAGAGCGGTATTGCGGATCATGAGGATGTCCTTTGGGAGAGACGGCCGCGGTGCGGCACGCGGGGAATCGGTGAACCCCGGGGCGATGCCAAGCGAGCTCGGCACCTGCCGGGGACGGCGGATCAGCGGACCGCCTTGACGTTCAGTTCGTTGATCATCTGCTGGGCCGCCTTTTCGGCGGCCAGCTGCAGGGCATTGGTACGGGCCACGGTTTCGTTCGGGCCGGTACCGGAGAACTGCACCGGGCCCACCGACGACACGGTGCGCGGGAAGCGGCCGGTCACATCCAGCACCTTGCCGGTGACGGTGACGAACACGCGGGTGTTGCCACTGGCCGGATCGCGATCGCGCATGCCGACGTCGAGCGTGCCGACGGCGATGTAGGGGATGTTGGCCGCGCGGATGCCGTTGGCGGTGTCACGCAGGGTGGCCGGGGCCAGGTCGTTGCCGGTGCTGAAGTCCTTGCGGATGCGCTCGATGCTGAGCAGGCCGCGCGACTCGCCTTCCACGTACTCCGCTTCCACCACTTCGTAGCCGGCAGCACTGAAGGCACCGGTCATCGCGGTGTTGACTTCGGCGGCGTTGGCCACTTTCCAGGTGATGTTGTCGGCGCGCGCGGTGGTGCTGCCGCCGCTGGTGACCGACACCGAACCGTTCTGGTTGATGCTGCCGTTGGTGCTGACCGAGTTGCCGCGGAAGCTGTCGCCTTCGCGGGTGTTCTCGCTGTAGCTGCTGCTGGCGTCGACGCGGCGGTATTCCTTGTCCTGGAACGACTGCACGGTGTCCTGCGAGCGCGCCATGAACAGGAAGGTCAGCAGCGAGCGCTGCGCGGCGGTGGCCCCGGCCACGGCCGAACCCGCATCCAGCTTGGTCTGCAGCAGGGTGGTGTTGATCTCGGCGCGGACGGTGACGGTGTAGGTCTTGGCCTTCTTGTCTTCGGTGTCCGACAGCTGCACGGCGCTGAGCACGTAGCGGTCGATCTCGCCGATGAAATCGGCGCGGCGGGCTTCGAACAGGCGCAGCTTGGCCGCACCGGTTTCGGCGATGTATGCCTCCAGTGCGTTGACCTTGGCCTTGTTCAGGGCCTGGGCGCGGGTATCGGCGCTCAGGCGCAGGCCGTAGCTGGCCGAGCCGGTGCCGCGCGAGCTGGCGGTCTGTGCAGCGACCGGCGAGGCCACCACCAGCGCGATGAGGATGAGCAGGATGGTACGCATCAACGACATGACTTGATCAACTCCTGGAGGGCTTGGGTCTGCTGCTGCAACGGGCGGCCGCCCGGCTTCTGTTCGTCCAGCCACGCGCGCGAATCAGCGCGCCTGGCAGCGGCGCCGGCGAAGGCGTCGAGCCCGGCCAGCAGGGTTTCGTAGCTGGCCGACCACTGGTCAACCTGCCACTGCGTGACCGGCACCACCTTGGTGGCCCCCTTGCGCAGCGGCTGTTCGAAATAGACCTTGCCCGAGAACGGCTCGGTCACCTTGGCGGTGAAGAACGCACCGAACAGCATCGTCTTCATCGCCGGGGTTTCCTGGATCACGCCGTTCTTCAGCGCGTCGACCTGCAGGGTGATGACGTAGTCGGGTTCGGGAATCTTCAGCTGGTAGACCTTGCCATCGGCAAAGCGGGCGGCCATCGCACCGCCGATCGCCTGGCCCGAGGCCGGTGGCAGCAGGCCGACGCCGGTGTTGGACGACAGCGTCTTGGACAACTCGTGCGCCAGCGTCGCGCGCAGCGTCGCTTCCCAGCTCGGGTCGGGCAGCTTGGCGCGCACCGCATCGGACAGGGTCACCCCGCCCACCTGCAGGCGGCGCACGGCGGCGTCGGGCAGCCGGGCGTGTGCCAGGCTCGCCGCGAGTACCTGCGACAGGCTGGTCTCGGCGCTGCCGTACAGCAGATCGGCGACGATCGCGTCGATATCATCGTTGTCAGGACGGTAGTCCTGCACGTCGATGCGCTGCAGGGTGAGCGGATAGGAGGCAATCACCTGGCGCTCGCGGAAGTCGAAGAACAGCGCCTGCAGCGCCACTTCCACCAGCACCTTGTACTGGTCGCCGATCGGCTCGACCGACACCAGTTCGCGGTCCAGCGCGGCGGCCAGCACGGTCGCGCTGGTGGTGCCGTCCAGCATCGCCACCGGCTGGTCGATCAGCTCCAGGTGGGCCGGGGCTCGGCGCTTGAGCGACTGTGCCAGCGCCTGGTTGAGCGGGATCAAGCCACGCTTTTCCAGCACGGCGTGCGCATGCGGCGTGGTCGCCTGCACGGCAGCGGCGTCGGCGGTGTAGGCAAACCCGGCCCAGTAAGCCTGCTGTGATTTGTCGGCGGCCTGCACGGCCATCGGCCATACGGCCAGGCACAGGGCACAGGCAAGCAGGCGCGCAAAAGCGCGCGATGCGCTCTTCGTCCTTGAATACATCCAACCGCTCCTCGGTCAATACGCATGGAATGCGGACGCTGATGCGTCCGCTGGGCGCGAAACATAGCCGCTCAGGCGCCCGGCGACAAGTGCTGTCCTTGTCGGCTCAGTCCGTGGGCGGTAGTCCCGCCCGTCGCCGCAACAGTCCGCGCTCGGCGCGGTTCTGGCTGAGTTCGGCGGCCGCGGCAAAAGCGTCACGCGCATCCTGCTCACGCCCCAGTGCCTGCAACAGCTCGCCACGAACCACCTGCAGCGGCGCATAGTCGCGCAGGCGCGCGTCGACCAGCAGGGGTTGCAGCTGCGCCCACGCGGCGAACGGGCCTTCGCTGCGCAGGATCGCCACCACCCGGTTCAATGCCACCACCGGCGAAGGTTGCACCTGCAGCAGCTGTGCATAGAGCGCGGCGATACGCGGCCAGTCGGTAGCGTCGGCGCGCCGCGCAGCCGCATGGCATGCGGCGATGCGCGCCTGCAGGACATAGGGATCGTCGCCACCACCGGCCGCCAGCGCGCGCGCCAGCACCTGCTGGCCGCGTTCGATCTGCAACCAGTCCCAGCGCGCGCGGTTCTGCTGGTCCAGCAGCACCGGCGCGCCCTGTGCATCCATGCGTGCCGCCGCGCGCGAGGCCTGCAGTTCCATCAGCGCCAGCAGGCCCAGTACCGGCGGCACCGGCAGGCGATGGGCCAGGATGCGCGCCAGCCGCAGCGCCTCCTCGCACAACGCCGGACGCATCCAGTCGTCACCGGCGCTGGCCGCATAGCCTTCGTTGAACACCAGATAGACCGCCTCCAGCACCGAGGCCAACCGCTCCGGCATCGCGTCCGCGCGCGGCACTTCATAGGGCACCTGCTTCTGCGCCAGCGTGCGCTTGGCGCGCACGATGCGCTGGGCGATGGTCGGCTCCGGTTGCAGGAACGCACGCGCGATCTCGACGGTGGTCAGGCCACCGAGCAGGCGCAGGGTCAGTGCCACCCGCGCATCGGCCGGCAGCACCGGATGGCAGGCCACGAACATCAGCCGCAGCAGGTCATCGCCCAGGTCGTCCTCCAGTGCCTGGCTGTCATCCGGCGCCGGCAGTGCCGCCGGATGCAGTTCCTCGCCCCACTGCGCATGCTGCTGTGCCACCCGCTGGTGCTGGCGCAGCACATCGATGGCGCGGTTGCGCGCAGTGGTCATCAGCCAGGCTCCGGGGTTGTCCGGGATGCCCTGCTCCGGCCAGCGCTCCAGCGCGGCCAGCCAGGTGTCCTGGGCGAGTTCCTCGGCACGGCCGACATCGCCGCCGAGCAGCCGCGCCAGGCGCGCGATCAACACTGGCGACTCCATCCGCCAGAGGGTTTCCAGACGCTGCGTCAGTGCGGGATCGAGCATGCGCCGATCACAGCACGCACGCCCGGCCCGCACAAGCGCCATGGCTCACGCTTCGACGATGGGCTTGAAGCCGCCCCAGAACATGCGCTTGGTATCGAACGGCATGTCCTTCGGGCCGAGCGACGCCAGCCGCGGGTCGGCCATCACCCTGGCATTGATGCGGTCGCGTGCCGCGCGCGAACGGAACACCACGAACGCAACGATCACCGTTTCGCCGGGCTTTGCCTTGACCGCACGCGGGAACGAGGTGCGCTTGCCCGGTTCCACATCGTCAGCCACGCATTCCATGTACTGCAGCGCGCCATGGTCCTTCCACACCGCGCCGGCCTTGCGGGCAAGGCGACGGTAAGCCGCCACCTTGTCCTGTGGGCACGGCAGCACGTAAGCATCCACGTAAGCCATGAGGGTTCTCCCTTGCGGCGGCGGTCAGCCCGGCTCGCCGTCCATGTGTGCGATTTCCCAGAGATGGCCATCCAGGTCCTGGAAGCCACGCTGGTACATGAAGCCGTAATCGCGCGCCGGCTGCGGTTCGCTGGCACCGGCGGCCAGTGCCTTGTCCACCATCGCGTCCACCGCCTTGCGGCTGTCCGCCGACAGGCAGGTGATCACCTCGGTCTGGCTGCGCGCGTCGGCGATCGGCTTGGTGGTGAACTGCTTGAAGAACGGCTGGGTCAGCAGCATCACGAAGATGCTTTCACTGATGACCATGCAGGCGGCATCGTCGTTGGTGAAGGTCGGGTTGAAGCTGTAGCCCAGCGCGGCGAAGAAGGCCTTGGACGCGTTCAGGTCCTGCACGGGCAGGTTGACGAAGATCATCTGCGGTTGTGGTGCACTCATCGGTAAAGCTCCTGGGTGGATGGAGAAGGCGGTATCAGGGCTGCTTCATGCAGTTGACCATCCACGGCTTGCCGTAGCGGTCGATCAGCATGCCCCAGCGGTGCGCCCAGAACGTTTCGGCGATCGGCATCTGCACCTGCCCGCCTTCGGCCAGTGCAGCGAACACGCGTTCGGCTTCTTCGACGCTGTCGACGTCGACATTGATGGTGGTCGAGCTGCCCTCGCCGCCGCCGGGGCCGTCGGCCGCCATCACGATGGCGTTGCCGATCTCCAGCTGGCTGTGGGCGACGTGGTCCAGGGTTTCCGGCGGCATCTCGTTGCAGCCCGGCGAGCCATCGGACGGCGGCATGTCGCGGTATTTCATTTCCGAAGTGACCTGGCCACCCAGTGCCTTGGCGTAGAACGCCATCGCCTCATGGGCCTGGCCGCTGAAGCCGAGGAAGGGAATCAGTTTCATCGCAATGCTCCGTGTGTGGTTCAAGGGGATGGCGCCGGATCGTGCCCGGCATGGAGATGAATCGGGTCAACCTTCCAGCTGTGCACGCAGACGCTGTTCCTGCTGCTGTAATTCGGGGGTGAAGGCCTCACCGAAGTCTTCCGCGGACATCAGCGGGCGCAGTTCAAGCGTGCCGCCGCTGCCGAACGGCGCACGGCTGGCCCATTCGACCGCCTCCTCCAGCGAGCGCACCTCCCACAGCCAGAAGCCGGCGATCTGTTCGCTGGCCGGGCCGAACGGACCGGCCTCGACCCGGGGGGCGGTGCCACCGAAATGGATGCGGCGGCCGCGCTGGGTGGCGTGCAGGCCTTCGCCGGCCAGCATGATGCCGGCCGCGACCAGTTGCTCGTTGAAGGCGCCCATTTCGGACAATTCCTGTTCGCTGGGCATGCGGCCGGCTTCGGAGTCGGCGTTGGCCTTCACGATCACCATCACTTTCATTGCGGTCTCCCGTGGGACGCGTGGTGCGTGCCCTTCACTGGGTACAACGAACCAGGGGGCGGGGAATCGACACGTCGGTTGGAAATATTTTCTTGCGCGGAAAGCGCGCCTTCGGCGGAGATCGGCGAACGGCGGAGCCCCTCCGTGGTGGGTTTGGGTGGGTCGCTGAAAGCTGGTTTTCTGGGAGTGGGCCGGGCGGGTGGGGTTGGCGGGGACGCCGTGAACCCATCCGTGGGGGCTTAGCCGCGCCATCCATGGCGCGGATACCCCGCCAACCCCACCCGCCCGGCCCCAGACAGATCTCTGCGGCCGCCCCCCCACGGGAAAATCAAGAGAAAAGGCAAAAGCAAAAGCAGCAGCAACGGCGGTTGGCTGGCGGCCTCAGCTTTGCGAGCGAAGCGACCCGCTCTTGCTCTTGTTTGTGATTTTCCGGGGTGGGCGCCGCAGGAAACTGTCCAAGGCCGGGTGGGTAGGCGGGGCGGGGGTGTCCGCGGCATGGATGCCGCGGCCAAGCCCCCATGGATGGGTTTACGGCGTCCCCCGACCCGCCTACCCACCCGGCCAAGCCCAAGCATCACGCTGTAGCGCCACCACGGAGGGGCTCTGCCGTTCGCCGATCTCCGCCGAAGGCGCGCTTCTGCGCTGCAACATGCCCATGCGCAATCCTGCGCGATCATGGACACCCGCCCCCGCCAGGACCGTGCCATGCAGCAGTACCTGCTTCTGATCTATATCGAGCCTGCCCTGCTGCAGGCGCTGCCCACCGAAGAATTCAACGCGCTGATGCGCGACTGCCTGGCGCACGCCGACCAGCTGCAGGCCGAAGGCACGCTGCTGGCCGCCCAGAAGCTGCAGCCAGTCGATACCGCACAGACCCTGCGCGTGCGCGATGGACACAGCCGCGTGCTCGATGGCCCGTTCGCCGAAACCCGCGAGCTGCTGGCCGGCTTCAACCTGATCGTCGCGCGCGACCGCGACGAAGCCATGCGCATCGCCCGCGACTTCCCGTGGGCACGCTTCGGCAGCATCGAGGTGCGGCCGCTGGAAGACATGGACGCCGAGCGCGAACGCTGCGGCGCCCCGGCTGCGGCTATGGCAGCAGCCGCACCCTGATCTCGCGCGGGCCGATGCCTTCGTTGCCGCTGTAGTCGCGCACGCTGGCGCGCACGATGTACTCGCCCGGCGGCAGCGCCGCCGGCTGCCAGCGCCCGGTTTCCATCAGGCCGTCGCGCACGGTGTTGGTGGCCAGGTAGCGGAACCGGGTCACCGCGCTGCCGTGCACGGTGATGCCACTGTCGGGGGCGTAGGCCACCCGCACCGCTTCCTTCTGCGGCGGCATGCGGTTGAACACGATGTTCCAGCGTGGCTGTTCATAGCCCTGCAGCGCCCGGCCACCGGCGTCGAGGATCTGGTAGCCCACCTGGTACATGCCCAGGCGGCGGCGCGGCAGGTTGTTGTCGACCTGGTCCCAGGCCTCGACCACGATCTGCACGCCGCGGCCCTGGCGCGCCACCATCACCACGCCATCGCTGCCGGCGGCCATCGGCTGGTCGTTGTCGTCCAGCAGGGCCACATCGGTGATGCGCGGTGCGAAGTGGTCGGCGTAGCCCTGGAAGCCCAGCGCCACCGCGTTAGTCTCGAAACCACCGGTACCCACCGCCAGGTGCACGTGCGCCTGGTTGTTGATGCTGCCCAGGCGATCACCGACGTGGATGCGCATGCCGCGGCGCACGCGCATCCGCTCCAGTTTGCCCTGCTCGTCGTACAGCGCCTGCCAGCGCGCGTCATAGGGTTCATCGCGCGGAGTGCGGCCGACCCGCATGTGGATGTACTTGAGGCGATCCACGGCCAGGCCCTCGGCCTGCTCGCCCAGGTTCCAGGCCGCCACCGGGCTGCTGATCTTGCCATCGGCGATCGCCAGCACGGTCTGGCCGACATCGCCCCGCACGTCGAAGCCGCCATGCAGGTGGTGGCGGCTCTCTCCGGTGAAGTTGCCACGCACCTCACCCAGCGTGCCAACCACTTCGTGCCAGCCGTCCTGCGGTGCCAGCGGCCAACGGCCCCCGGTCTCCGGCAGCGCGGCATCGGCAGCCGGGCCGACCAGTGCCGGCGCCGGCAGTTCGCCGACCGGCAGCGGGCGCAGGCGATGCAGGCGATAGCTGGCGGCGTCAGCCACCAGCACGCTGCCATCGGCATCCATGGCCAGCCCGCTGGGGCGGGCCAGCCGCGGCAAGCGGCCGTTGCCGACCAGGGCGATCTGATGGCCCAGCGGCGTCACCTGCACGATGCGGCCATCGAGGTCACCCACGTACAGCACGCCGTCGTGCGTGGTGGCCAGCGACAGCGGCCCATTGATCACGCCGCCGGCGGCGACCAGGGTGCTGACCGTGCCGTCGGCGCCTACGCGGCGCACCGCATTGTTGAACAGGTCGGCCACCAGCAACGCGCCCTGCGCGTCGAAGGCCAGCGCCACCGGCGTGTCGAAGCGCGCGGCGGCGCCCGCGCCATCGGCAAAGCCCGGCCGGTCACCCCCGGCCAGGGTGCGCACGCTGCCATCGGTACCGATCACCCGGATGCGATCGTTGAACGTATCGGCCACGTAGACCTGCCCCTGTGCGTCCACCGCGATGCCCATCGGCGCATCGAAGCGGGCCTGCGCCGCAGGGCCATCGGCAACGCCCTGCTCGCCACCGGCCAGGGTAGTCACCTGGCCATCGGCACCGATGCGGCGGATCGCATGGTTGCCCGTGTCGGCCACGTACAGGTTGCCCTGCGCGTCAGCGGCGATGCCCGAGGGCGTATTGAAGCTGGCCTGCAGCGCCGGGCCATCAACGCGGCCCTCGCCCTGCCCGGCCACCGTTTCAACACGGCCATCGGGCAGGCGGCGGCGGATCCGGTTGTTGTCCCCGGCATCGGTGAAGTAGACGCTGCCATCGGCGGTGCGCAGCAGTGCATACGGGTCGGCGAAGCGGGCCTGTGCAGACGCACCATCGCGGTCACCCGGGTGGCCATCGCCGGCCAGCGGCTCGATCTGCGCGGTCCAGGCCAACGGCGTGGGCGCCGGGCCCGTGGGGCCGGCCAGCGTATTCAGCGGTGTATCCCACCACGTTGCAGCCAAGCCCACCGCTGTTGCCAATGCCACCCCTGCCGCCATCCATTGCCACCGTGCCATCGCGTTGCGCCGCCTCTGCCTGCTGTTTGAAGAGGCACCGACAATAGACGCTGCGCAGGCGTTCCGCCACGAACGATCCTGCGCCTGAACGCCAGAATTCGCTTTCCCGCGCTTGTCCTCGCTGGCGGCAGCAGGTTCAATGCGGTTCCCACGGATGGAGATCCTCCATGCCCCGCCTTCTCCCGCTCACCGCCCTGCTGCTGGCCGCATTGGCCAGCGCGCCCGCCGCCGCCTCGATCACGCTGGTCCCGCAGAAGCCATCGGCCACCGCCGATGCCGTACACGCGGCGTACGCCACACGCTGGGATGAAGCGATCCAGCAGGCACGCAGTGGCAATACGCTCGGCGCGCTGATCAGCATGGAGCGGCTGATGGAGGATCCGCTGCTGGACGACTTCGATACCGAGCATCGCGGCCGCGCCGCGCAGGTCGCCGGCTGGACCGCACTGATGCAGAAGAAGCCGGCGCTGGCCCGCCGTTACCTGCAGCGGGCGCAGGAGGCGTTGCCGGAAGATGCGCAGGTCCTGCTCACCCAGGTGTCGGTGGAGCTGTCGGACAACCAGCCGGCTGCAGCGACGAGGTTTCTGGTGACGGCGCTGAAGCATGCCGAGGCACCGCTGCCGGTCGATCACCATGCCATCAACTACCTGCAATACCGCCTGCGTGACCAGCCGCAGCAGCGCATGGACCTGCTGCAGGCACTGTTCGACAACGGCTGGAAGAGCGGCGGCCTGGAGCCGACCGGGCTGTGGCTGGCGCTGGCCACGCTGCAGGCCGACCACGGCCGCGGCGACAGTGTTGCAGCCACGCTGGCACGCATCGACAGCCCGGCCGAGATCATCCGCCTGCGCAGCGACAAGCGCTTCGACCGCTACGTCGATCGCGGCGATGCGCGTTTCGATCCGGTGCAGGCGGCGCAGCGGCACCTTGATGAACTGCGTGTCTCCGGCTTGCTCGACCGCGCACTGGACGCGCGCATGGCCGAGTTCGGCACCACCCTGCTGATGCTGGACCGCAACGAGGAAGTGCTGTCGCTGACCGACGGCATGGCCCGCGCCGCGAACGACGGTGAATCGCCAGCGGCGGCGGAAGCGGAATGGGTGGCCTGGTTGCTCAACAGCCGGCTCACCGCGCTGCGCCGGCTGGGCCGCACGGACGAGGCACTGGCCACGGCCAGGCAGGCCGCCCGCATCGGCGCGCTCGGCCCCGATGGCATCGAGCACCAGATGAATGTCGGCTTCGTACTCAGTTCGATGGGGCGCATGCAGGATGCTGCGCAGGCCGTGGAGGACATGCCAGGCCTCGCCGGTTATGGCAAGGCCGCGCAGGCGCTGCTGCAGTTCGCCGCTGCCCGCGAGCGCGGCGACGCCGCGGCGCGCGACGCGGCGCGCGCGGTGATCCTGGCCCAGCGCAATGACGCGCGCCTGTTCCATCGTGAAATGCTGCTGGAAGAAGGCGACCTGGACGGGGCCGCCGCCGTGCTGATCGAACAGCTGCGTTCGCCGGTTGAACGCGGTGAAACCCTGGCCAGCCTGCAGGACATGCGCACCTATGCATCATGGCCGGGCGACGTGCGCATCGATGCCGCATGGCGTGCACTCAAGCAGCGTGCCGACGTGCAGGCCGAGGTGGCACGCGTCGGCCGCATCGAGCGCTACGATCTGGTCAGCACCTCCACCTCGCGCTGAGCCGATTGCCTGTAGCGCCGAGCCTACGCTCGGCTGCTTCATCCGGAGCCGAGCGTGCGCTCGGCCGCACACCTCCCGCTAGCGCGCCGGCACCTCGCTGCGGATGCCCATGGCTTCGCGGTAGCGTGCGTACAGCGCCATCACCTTGTCCACGTAGGCCAGGGTTTCGGCGTAGGGCGGCACGCCCTTGTAGCGGGTGACTGCACCGATGCCGGCGTTGTAGGCGGCCGCCGCCAACGGACGGTCGCCGTTGTAGCGGCGCAGCAGCGCGCGCATGTAGCGCGCGCCGCCCTCGATCGACTGCTGTGGCGAGAACGGATCGCGCACCCCGTACTCCTGCGCGGTATCGGGCATCAGCTGCATCACCCCCTGTGCGCCCTTGCTGGAAACCGCCAGCGGATCGAAATTGCTTTCGGCATGGGCGATCGCGCGCAGCCAGGCGTCATCGACGCCGGTCGCCTTGGCCGCCGCCTTGAACTGCCGCGCATGCTGCGCCAGCTGCGGCTTGCCGACCTTGCCCAGCCCTTCATGCGCCGGCTCGCCCGGCGGCGTGGCCACGGTGAACTTCAGGAACACCCGCGAGCCGGGCAGGTTGCGCGTGGAGTAGACCAGCGCCCCGTCCTGTTCGCGCTCGTACAGCACGCCGCTGAACACGCCCATGTTGCCCCACAGGTTGGGGGTCTGGACGGCGTTGTCGTCGATCTCCTTCGGCGTGCACCGCGATCCCGGCTCCGGCGCGGTGGCCAGGCTGACGGTGTTGCCCTGCACGCAGCGGTAGACGGTGCGCGCGGCGGCTGGCCCGGGCCACAGGCTGGGCAGCAGCAACAGCGCGAGCAGGAGCGGGCGACGGGACATGGCGGCCGGATGATCCGGCCGTGCCCGCTAATGTTGGGTGAATGGGGGCCGCAGGGCTGCACCCTGCACCTGCGGTAGTGCCGGCCGCTGGCCGGCAACCTCAACAGAACAGCCGATCTCCTGCGAGGAGGCGGGGTGGATCCCGCGACCTGCCGGGGTCAGATCCCGTTGCCGGGGAACGGGCTCTGACCCCACTTCGGATCACTTCGCGGTCCTCCGCCGCAGCCAGTACCCCACGCCCAGCAGCACGAACCACACCGGGCTGGCGATCAGTGCCTGGCGGGTGTCGCCCTGCAGGCTCAGCAGCACCAGCACGCCGGCGAAGAACACCAGGCAGGCCCAGCACATGGCGATGCCGCCGGGCATCTTGAAGATCGAGGCGGCGTGGCGCTCCGGGTAGCGGCGGCGGTAGACCATGTAGGCCACCAAGATCAGCGACCAGACGAAGATGAAGAGCACGGTGGCCAGCGTCGTCACCAGGGTGAAGGCGGTCACCAGGTTCGGGATCAGGTAGATCAGCAGGGTGCCGCCCAGCAGGCACAGGCAGGAGAACAACAGGCCGCGGGCCGGCACCGCCGCGCGCGACAGCTTCGACAGCCCGCGCGGGGCATGGCCCTCTTCGGCCAGGCCGTACAGCATGCGGCTGGTGGAGAAGATGCCGCTGTTGGCCGAGGACGTGGCCGAGGTCAGCACCACGAAGTTGATCAGGCTGGCAGCGGCTGGAATGCCGGCCAGCACGAACAGCTGCACGAACGGGCTCTTGTCCGGCACCACCTGGCGCCACGGGGTGACGGCCATGATCGCGACCAGCGCCAGTACATAGAAGATGATGATGCGTACCGGGATCGAGTTGATCGCCTTGGGCAGGTTGCGCTCGGGGTCGGCAGTCTCGGCGGCGGTGGTGCCGACCAGCTCGATGCCGACGAAGGCGAACACGGCAATCTGGAAGCCGGCGAAGAAGCCGACCAGCCCCATCGGGAACAGTCCGCCGTCATTCCACAGGTTCGACAGCGACGCGGTGTGGCCGCTCGGCGAAGTGAAGCCCCAGGCCACCAGCCCGGCACCGGTGATGATCAGCGCGCAGATCGCCACGATCTTGATCAGCGCGAACCAGAATTCCATTTCGCCGAACAGCTTCACCGTCACCAGGTCCAGCGCCAGCAACAGCAGCACGCAGGCCAGCGCCGGTATCCAGGCGTCAAGCCCGGGGAACCAGAACTGTGCGTAGGCAGCGATCGCGATCACGTCCGCGATCGCAGTGACGATCCAGCAGAACCAGTACGTCCATCCACAGAAAAACCCGGCCCACGGGCCGAGCAGGTCGGTGGAGAAGTCGATGAAGGACTTGTACTGCAGGTTGGACAGCAGCAGTTCGCCCATCGCGCGCATCACGAAGAACAGCATCGCGCCGATGATCAGGTAGACGAAGATGATGGAGGGGCCGGCCAGGCTGATCGTCTTGCCCGAGCCCATGAACAGGCCGGTGCCGATGGCACCGCCGATGGCGATCAGTTGCAGGTGGCGGTTGGACAGGCTGCGGCGCAGGTGCTCGGGGGGCGTTGCGGGCTCGGTCATGGGCGCGGGCACAGGGGTGGGCGAAGCGTTCGACGGTAGTCCTCCACGGCGCCGAGCGCCAGCACCAGACCGGCCCATTACGTCAAAGCTGGCCGCTTTCACCACAATGTGACCGAATACCGTATTGATCCCATTCCGCCGGGCCCGGCGCCATGCTCAGATAGCCGCACCTGCCCAAGGACCGGCCCGACCATGCGCCCTGCCCCGCCCGCCCCGCCGGAGCCCCGGCCATGAGCCGCCTGCGCGTCATCATCGGCGCCACCGCGCTGGCCCTGCTGGCCGCTGCGGTACCGATCGCGGTCATGGCCTACGCTACCTGGGACCGCGCGGTCAGCGTCGAACAGCAGCGCCTGCGCGACATCGCCGACCGCACCCTGCGCCGCTCCGACCTGTCCTACCAGGAGGCGCTGGCGGCACTGAAATCGGCCGAGGCCGGTGCCTACGTGCCCTGCGGTCCGGAGCACATCCGGCGCATGCAGACCCTGGTGATGACCACCCCGTCGATCGACCAGATGGGCTACTTCGAAGGCGGCAAGCTGCGCTGCACGTCCTGGGGGCCTTTCCTGTCCGACGTGGACCAGCCCACGCCGGACCACGTCACCAGCGACGGCGCCGGCATCGTGGTGGACGTGCGCCCGGAGGTCAGCGGGCGTCGCCAGGTGCTGGCGGTCCTGTATGGGTCCTACGACGCCCTGGTGGACCCGCGCCGCTTCGTCGATGTCATCGCCGACCCGAACGTGCGGCTGGCACTGGCCAGCCCCGATGGACGCCTGCTGGCCAAGCAGTCGGGCCTGGATCCGGAGCTGCTGCAGACGCTGCTGCGCGACCCCGGCGAAGGCCTGGACCACACCACCTTGTTCGCCACCGCGCGCAACGAGGAGTGGCTGGCGATCGCCACCACCCCGCGCACCGCGCTGGCCGCCGCGTTCCGCCAGCAGGCGTGGCTGTACGTGCCGGTGGGCCTGCTGCTGGCCGCCGCCGGCGCCGGGCTGGTGATCTGGCTCTCGCGCCGCCGCCTGTCGCTGCGCGGTGAACTGGCCACCGCCATCCGCCGCCGCGAGCTGTACCTGCATTACCAGCCGATCATCGAACTGGACACCGGCATCTGCGTCGGCGCCGAGGCCCTGGTCCGCTGGCAGCGCCCGGATGGCACCCAGGTGCGCCCGGACCTGTTCATTCCGCTGGCCGAAGAGGCGGGCATGATCGCCGACGTCACCGACCTGGTGATCGAGAACGTGGTGCGCGACATGCGCGAGCTGCTGGTGGCCGATCGCAGCGCCCACATCGCGATCAACCTCGCCGCCGAAGACATCAGCAGCGGCCGTGCCCTGAAGATGATCTCCCGGCACATGGCCGGCAGCGGCATCCTGCCGCAGCAGATCTGGATGGAGGCAACCGAACGCGGCTTCCTCGACCTGGACCGCGCGCGCACCATGCTCGCCGCCGCCCGCCGTGCCGGCCACAGCGTGGCCATCGACGATTTCGGCGTCGGCTTCTCCAGCCTGCAGTACCTGGAACAGCTGCCACTGGATGCGCTGAAGATCGACAAGTCGTTCATCGATGCGATCGGCACCGAAAGCGCGACCAGCCCGGTCACCCCGCACATCATCGACATGGCCAAGGAGCTGGGCCTGTGGGTGGTGGCCGAGGGCGTGGAAACCGAAGCGCAGCTGGCCTACCTGCACAGCCGGCATGTGGAATTCGGCCAGGGCTGGCTGTTCTCGCGGCCACTGCCACGCGATGAATTCATTGCCTTCCATCACAAGCGGCAGCAGCAGTACGGTCCTGCACGCGAACACATGCAGAACCCGCGCAGCGTGCCGATCGAGCAGGTGCCGCTGGAGTGAGGCAAGCCGGCGGTGCCGGCCGCTGGCCGGCACCGCCTGACCCGTGATCGCCGCCTACGCCCACGCCTTCGGGCGTGCCAACAGCCACGCGGCGGTCACTGCCAGCAACAGCAACGGCAGCCATCCCAGCTGACGGGGGCCGCTGGCCTGCAGCAGCACGCCGCCCGCTACGCCCCCGCCGGCGATGGCCAGGTTCCAGCCGGTCACCAGCATCGACTGCGCCAGATCGGCCGCAGACCCGGCACGCCGGGCCAATGCGGCCTGGAACAGGGTCGGCACCGCGCCGAATGCCACGCCCCACAGGATCGTCGCCAGCAGCAGTGCCGCTGCCACGCCGGGCCACACCAGCAACGCCAGCACCGGCACGATGAAGCCGATCACCGCTGCCCACACCAGTGCGTGCAGGTGGCGATCCACGCCCCAGCCGGCAATGCCGATGCCAGCGATGGCTGCCACGCCGAAGGCGAGCAGCAGCCGGTCCAGCCATGCACCGGCGCCCGCATCGACCGCCAGCGGCTCGATGTAGGTGTAGAGCACGTTGTGCGCCAGCACGTACAGCGCCATCACCAGCAGCGCACTGCGTACACCGGGCAGGCGCCACACGGTCGCCAGCGAAGTGCGTTGCCCGGCCCCGGCGGCCGGCAGCGCAGGCAACGCCCAGCGCGCGTAGGCCAGCAGCAGCAGGCCCAGCACGCTCATCAGCGCGAACGCCCAGCGCCAGCCGATCTGCTGGCCCAGCAGTGTCCCCGCCGGCACCCCCAGCGACAGCGCCAGCGGCGAACCGACCATCGCGACCGCGATGGCCCGCCCCTGCAGCGACGGCACCACCATGCGCGCGGCGTAGCCAGCCACCAGCGACCACAGCAGGCCACCACTCACCCCGGCCAGGAAACGCGCGGCGAGGATCAGTGCATAGCTGCTGCTCAACGCGGTCAGCGTGTTGACCACCACGAAGCCGGCGATGGCCGCCAGCAGCAGCGGACGTCGTGGCAGGCGCTGGGTCAACGCGGTCATCGGCAGCGCCGCCATCACCGAGCCCAGCGCATACACACTGACCAGCTGGCCCACGGCGGCATCACTCACGCCCAGGCTCTCGCCCATCGGCCGCAGCACGCCGGCGGGCAGGGTCTCGGTCAGCAGGGTAATGAAGCCGCCGCCGGCCAGCGCCAGCAGGCCCGCCCACGGCAGGCGCGTGGCCTCGCCCGCCGGACTGGCAGCATCGATGGCATGGCCGCTCATCGCGTGGTCTCCAGGTCGGCATAGACCGCGTCGCGCAGTTCATCGACAAAGGCGCCATCCATGCCTTCGTACAGCGTGTTGGTCAGCGCCACCACGCTCAGCCCGCGCGCCGGATCGACGAACCAGCTGTGCCCGTACGCGCCGCCCCAGCGCCAGCTGCCCACGCCCTGCGGGGTACCACTGGCGGCGGCATCACGCAGCACCGCAAAGCCCAGCCCGAAGCCCCAGCCGGCAGGCTCCGGCGGCCCCTGCTCGCCCACCTGCGGGCTGGCCATCTCTGCCGCCAGCGCACGCGGCAGCAGGTCGGACGTGCGCACGTCACGCAGCGCCTCCAGCACCGCCATCACCTCGTCGGCGGTGCCGACCAGGCCCGCACCGGCCGAGGCGAAGCGGCTGGCATCGGTGGCGCGCGCAAGGCTGTACTCGATGCCGATCGTGCCCTCGAACGGCGCGACCATCTCGCCTTCCTGCAGGCGATGCGGCTGCGGCATGTCACTCACATAGGGCGTTGCCAGGCGCTTGGCAGCGCGCGTGGCGAACGCCGTATCGCGCAGGCCCAACGGGGCAGCCAGCAGACGCTCGAACAGCGCCTGCAACGTTTCACCGGTCGCCGCTTCGGCCACCGCACCGGCCACGTCCACGCCCAGCGAGTACAGCCACTGGCTGCCCGGTTCGAACAGCAGCGGCGCCTGTGCGATACGGCGCACGTTCTCGGCCAGGGACACCGGGCTGGCGTCCATGCCATCGCTGACGCCGGCCCGGGCGTACGGTCCGTGCGCATCGGCTTCCAGGAAGCGGTAGCCCAGCCCGCTGCTGTGGCTGAGCAGCTGGCGCAAGCTGATCGGCGGCCTGCGGCCATCGGCCAGCGCCGGCCGGAAGTCCGGCAGCCAGCGCTGCACCGGCGTATCGAGGTCGAGCACGCCTTCGGCCACCAGGCGCAGGATCACCGTGCTCAGCAGTGGCTTGCTGACCGAGGCCAGCCGGAACAGCTGGTCGCGCTGCATCGGCATGCCCGACTCCCGCTCGGCCAGCCCGGTCGCGCTGGCGTGGCGCAGCACGCCATGTTCGCGCACCAGCACCACCGCACCGACCAGGCGCGCCGGGTGGACCTGCTGCAGCACGCGCTGCACCGAAGGCAGCGTCGGTGCGCGTTCAAGGGAAAGAGCGGCATTCATCGCGGTGATCCGTGGGGGAGAGGCCCGCCACGTTAGGCAGCACGGCGCGGCGCAAAAAGCCGGTTGCGGCTCCGGGCATCATGGACCGTGCAGTCCGCAATCGGCATGATGGCCGGAACTCCAAGGCCGCAAGGGCCACCGCCCGTCCCGCACCACAGTGTTGCGGTGGCGCCGCCGCCCGCCGCGAACACCCGCCCCTACCCTGCCGCTTTCATTGCCCCTACGCCGATGTCAGTCCTGGACAACCTCGCCAACCTGCAGACCTTCGTCCACGCCGCCGACACCCGCAGCTTCGTCGAGACCGGGCGCCTGCAGGGCATCTCTGCTTCCGCCGCCGGCAAGTGCGTTGCGCGGCTGGAGCATGCGCTCGGCGTGCGCCTGTTCCACCGCAGCACGCGCAGCATCACCCTCACCGCCGAAGGCCAGCTGTTCCTGGCGCGCTGCCGGCGCATCCTCGACGAACGCGATGCGGCCCGCACCGAGCTGGCACAACCGCACGCCACGCCCAGCGGCACGCTGCGCATCAGCCTGCCGCTGGTCGGCGACCTCACCCTGCCGTTGATGGCCGAGTTCATGGCGGCGTACCCGGATATCCGCCTGGATCTCGACTTCAGCGATCGCCTGGTCGATGTCATCGAGGAAGGCTTCGATGCGGTGCTGCGCGTGGGTGAACCCAGTGACTCGCGGATGAACGCACGCCGGCTGGGGGTGTTCCCGCGCCGTGTCATCGCCTCGCCGGGCTACCTGCAGCGCCGCGGGGTTCCGCGCACGCCGGCGGAACTGATGCAGCACACGCTGCTGCACTATCGCTTCCCCACCACCGGCAAGCTGGAGCCGTGGCCGATCCACTGGCCCGACGATCAAACGCCACAGGAACTTCCGGTGCACATGGTGGCCAACACCATCGAAGCACGGGTGGCGCTGGCGCTACGCGATACCGGCCTGGCCTTCGTGCCGGTGCACTCGGTGCGCGAGGCGCTGGCCGACGGCCGCCTGGTCACCGTGCTGGAAGATCATGTGCACTCCTGCGGCACCTTCCACTTGTTGTGGCCCTCGGGCCGCCACGTGCTGCCGAAGCTGAGGGTGTTCATCGACTTCGTCGGCGCCCGGCTGGGTACCGTGCCGTAGATCCACGCCATGCGTGGATGCTCAAGGTCAGCCGAGCATGGCTTGGCTCTGCGGCTGCACGCAGCCATTCAGCCAGCCCCGCTATACTGGCCTCTCATTCCTCCAAGAGGCTCGCGACCGATGCGCCATTGATGCCGCCGTCTTCCCATTAGACGGCCTGACTCTTCCCGCCCCTGCGCGCAGGGGAGAACCCGGCATCCATGGAGGTCGCATGACCCCGCATTCCCTCACGCTCGATCGCGTGTCGTATCGATTGGCAGACGGCCGCCCGCTGCTCGCCGATCTGACGTTTTCCTTCGAACCCGTCGCCACCGGTCTGGTCGGTGCCAATGGCACCGGCAAGAGCGTGCTCGCACGCCTGCTCGCCGGCCGGCTGCTGCCCGACAGCGGGCAGATCCGCGGCAGCGGCCGCATGTTCCTGTTGCCGACACCCGGCTATCCGCCCGCCGGCACGGTCGGCGAACTGGCCGGCGTCGGCGAGGCACTGGCCGCGCTGCAACGCATTGAAGCCGGCGGCGTGGACGAAGCCGATTTCGCCTGCGTCGGCGAGCGCTGGGATCTGCGCGAGCGCCTGCGGCAGCAATGGCAGGTGCTCGGGCTGCCCGGCGATCTCGATCCCGCCCAACCCGCTGCGCGCCTCAGTGGCGGGCAGGCCATGCAGGTGGCGCTGTCCGGCGCCTGGGCCAGCGGCGCCGAGTGGCTGATCCTGGACGAACCCAGCAACCACCTCGATGCCCGCCATCGCCAGCAGTTGTACGAACGGTTGCAGCAGTGGCGCGGCGGCCTGCTGGTGATCAGCCATGATCGCCAACTGCTGGCGCACATGCAGCAGATCGTCGAGCTCGATGCGCGCGGACTGCATCGCTATGGCGGGCCGTGGCAGCACTACGCCGACGCGCGGGCCGCCGAGCGTGAAGCGGCCGCTGCGCAGCTCGACCACGCCCGCGCCCAGCACCGGCAGCAGCAGCGCAGTGCGCGCGAACAGCACGAACGGCAACAGCAACGCCAGGCGCGCGGCAATCGTGATGCGAAGCAGGCCAACCAGGCACCGATCCTGCTCGGCCGGCAGAAGCAGCGTGCCGAGGCCAGCCATGGCCGCGCGCAGCAGGTACAGGCCGAGCGCCTGCAGGCCAGCGCAGAGCAGCTGCGCGCAGCGGCCTCGGCGGTTCACACCACACCGGAGCTGGCACTGTTTGCCAGTGAGGGCGAGCGAGGCAGCGCACGACTGCTGCAGGCCGAGTCGCTGGTGCTGCCGCATGGCTGCCGCGCGCCGTTGCAGCTGGAGATCCGCCGCGGCCAGCGCATCGCCGTGGTCGGCGACAACGGCAGTGGCAAGTCCACGCTGTTGCGCGTGTTGGCCGGCCAGCTGCCTGCACGCAGTGGCACCGTGCAACGGCATGCGCCGCTGGCGCTGCTCGACCAGCAGCTGCTGGGACTCTCCGGCGAACGCAGCATTCTCGACACCGTGCAGGCTGCCAACCCGGCGACCGATACCGGTGAACTGCGCACACGGCTGGCCCTGCTGGGGTTGGACGCCCAGCGCATCCAGCGTGCCGCCCACCACCTCAGCGACGGCGAGCGGGTGAAAGGCGCGCTGGCCAGCGTGCTGTATGCCGATCCGGCACCGCAGCTATTGCTGCTGGACGAGCCCGGCAATGCGCTGGATCTGGGTGCCGTGCAGGCGCTGGAAGCACTGCTGGCGGCCTGGCCGGGAGCACTGGTGATGGTCAGCCACGACCGGCACCTGCTGCAGGCGTTGCAGCCGACGCAGGTGTTGCAGGTGAGCGCCGAGGGTTGGCAGTGGCGCGACGCCTTGTAGATCCATGCCATGCGTGGATGGCATACCGACCAGGGGTAGTGCCGGCCGCTGGCCGGCAACCCATGGATCCTCAGTGCACCGTCACCGCTTCCACACCGGGAACGCCTGCGGCATCTGCTGCCACAGCAGCGGTCCGGCACGCAGTTCCTGGTCGTTGAGCAGGCAGGCATCCAGTTCCGCACGGACCGCACGCTCATCCATGTGCACGCCGATCACCACCAGTTCCTGGCGGCGATCCCCCCACAACGGGTGCCACAGGCGCTGCATCGCCAGATGCGCGGCCGCATCCGGGAAGTCCTCCGGCCCCGGCAACGGTGCGCTCCAGCAATCGGCCTGCTGCCGCGCCCAGCCGAGGTCGCTGTACGGCAGCGGCGTGGGTGGCAGCAACGGCGGCGTGTCCTCCAGCCCTGCGCGTACGCGATCGCGCGCGGCATACCAGAACCCTGCGGCCTGCGTGCGTGTCGCGGCGCCGACGCTGCTCAGCTCACCCACCCAGTCCATGCGGTTGGCCAGCCAGAACCAGCCCTTGCTGCGGATCACGCCAGGCATGCCCGACTGCAGCGCGCGGGCGAAGCGGGCGGGATGGAACGGTCGCCGCGAGCGGTAGACGAAACTGCCGATGCCGTACTCCTCGGTTTCCGGCGTGTGCTCGCCACGCAGTTCCTTTACCCAGCCCGGCGCACGTTGCGCACGCTCGAAGTCGAAGCGACCGGTGTCCAGCAGCTCGGCCAGTGGCACGTCACCGAAGCGGGACAGCAGCAGCTTCGCGTCGCGGTTCAGGCCGCGCAGCACGGCCAGCGTGTCCTGCAGCACTTCGTCATCGGTCTGGTCGACCTTGCTGACCACGATCACGTCGGCGAACTCGACCTGTTCGCACAACAGGTCGACCACGCCGCGATCATCGTCCGGTCCGGCCTGCTGGCCACGCTCGGCCAGGCGCAGCGTCGAGCCGAAGTCGGCGAGGAACGCGCTGCCATCCACCACCGTCACCATCGTGTCCAGGCGCGCGATGTCACTCAGGCTGAAGCCCTGCTCGTCGCGTACCGCGAAGGTGGCCGCCACCGGCATCGGCTCACCGATCCCGGTCGACTCGATCAGCAGATAGTCATAGCGTCCGGCGTCGGCCAGCCGCCGCACTTCCTGCAGCAGGTCGTCGCGCAACGTGCAGCAGATGCAGCCATTGCTGAATTCCACCAGTGTCTCTTCGGTGCGGCGCAGTTCGGCGCCGCCCTCGCGCAGCAGCTGCGCATCGATGTTGACCTCGCTCATGTCGTTGACGATGACCGCCACGCGCAGGCCCTGGCGGTTGCGCAGGATCTGGTTGAGCAGGGTGGTCTTGCCGGCCCCCAGGAAGCCGGACAGCACGGTGACCGGAAGGCGACGGTCGGCGCGGGAAGCAGTGTTCATGTCGGAGCGGGTTGGCTGCGGAACGGAAATGTTACTGTATAACACTTGTTGCGCAAGGAGCCCCCCCCCCATGAAGTCACCGTCTGCCGCCCTGCTCGATGCCGGCGCGGTCGCCCTGTCCAGCCTGTGCCTGCTGCACTGCCTGGCGTTGCCCCTGCTTGCCGCCGCGCTGCCCCTGTTCGGCACCTGGGCCGAAGCGGAATGGGTCCACCTGCTGTTCGTGGCCATCGCCTTGCCGTTGACCGGCTACGCGCTGTGGCGCGCCGAACGCCGTCACCCGCTGCCGGTGCTGGCCTGGGCCACCGCCGGCACCGGGCTCGGCCTGCTGCTGGCCGGTGCACTGGCGCTGCCCTCGCACGACTGGGAAACACCGATGACGGTCACCGGCAGCCTGCTGCTGGCCGCCACGCATATCTGGAACGCGCGGCACCGCCACGGGTAGTGCCGGCCGCTGGCCGGCAACCTCATGAACGGGGAAGGCAACCTGCAGTTGCCGGCCAGCGGCCGGCACTACCTGGTCATTTCCCGTAGCGCCGCAGCAGCTCGACCAGCACCTCGGCCTCGGCCGCCCGCTGCTGCGGGTCCTCGGCGCCCACCACGTGTTCCTGCAGGTGCTCGTGCAGCAGCTCCATCAGCAGGCTGTGGGCGGCGCCGCGCACGGCGGCAACCTGCACCAGCACGTCCGCGCAGTCGCCGGCCTCACCCTCGGGCGTGTCCAGTGCCTGCTCCAGTGCCGCGACCTGGCCGGCGATGCGGCGCACCCGGGTCAGCAGCTGCTTTCGATTCCTGTGTACATGGGCCATGGCTGGATCATATACCCTATGGGGGTATCCACTCCACCTCCCTTGGTCACCCTCCATGCACCTGGACGCCCTCGCCGCCGCCCGTCGCCACGAACACCGCTTCGACGACGGCAATCCGCTGGCCGAACGCAATACCCGCCGCGCCCTGTGGCTCACCGTCAGCATGATGGTCGTGGAGATCGTCGGCGGCTGGTGGTTCAACTCCATGGCCGTGCTCGCCGATGGCTGGCACATGAGTTCGCATGCGCTGGCGCTCGGGCTTTCAGTGTTTGCGTACCGCTGCGCACGCCGCTACGCGCACGACCCGCGCTTCGCCTTCGGCACCTGGAAGATCGAGATCCTGGCCGGCTATACCAGCGCCATCGCCCTGCTCGGCGTGGCCGCGCTGATGGCCGTGCAATCGCTGGAGCGGCTGTGGGTACCGGCGCCGATCCACTACAACGAAGCCATCGCCATTGCGGCCGTCGGGCTGGGCGTGAACCTGCTGTGCGCCTGGTGGCTGCACGACAGCCCGGGCCACGCGCATCATCACCACAGTCATGCCCATCACCATGACCACGGGCATGGTCACGACCACCACGACCACGGCCATGCGCACGGTCACGATCTCAATCTGCGCTCGGCCTACGTCCATGTGCTGGCCGACGCCGCCACCTCGGTGCTGGCCATCGTCGCCCTGCTCGGCGGCAAGCTGCTCGGCCTGACCTGGCTGGACCCGGTGATGGGCCTGGTCGGCGCCGTGCTGGTCACGGTGTGGGCGGTCGGCCTGCTGCGCGACAGCGGCCGCATCCTGCTCGACGCGCAGATGGACGCGCCGGTGGTGGCCGAAGTGCGCGAAGTGATCGAACAGGGCCCGTGGCCGGCACGCCTGGCCGACCTGCACGTCTGGCAGGTCGGTCGCGGCAAGTACGCGGTCAGCGCCAGCGTGGTCACCAGCGACGCCACGCTGGATGCCGATACCGTGCGCAACGCGCTGGCGATCCATGAAGAGCTGGTGCATGTGACGGTGGAGATCCACCGCAGCGAGTG
Source organism: Stenotrophomonas sp. PI_27 (assembly GCF_027854495.1). Lineage (NCBI taxonomy): Bacteria > Pseudomonadati > Pseudomonadota > Gammaproteobacteria > Lysobacterales > Lysobacteraceae > Stenotrophomonas > Stenotrophomonas sp. PI_27. Next base: position 57,237 of record NZ_JAJNOF010000013.1, on the reverse strand, counting down.
ATCCACGCCACGTAGTGCCGGCCGCTGGCCGGCACCCTCATGAGCCTCGGACCCGATCTGCAGTTGCCCGCCAGCGGCCGGCACTACCGCTAGAGCTTCAGCATCATCCGCAGCAGGTACATCAGCAGCGGCAGCGCACTCAGCACCGCACCGCCGATGCCGATCCATGGCCAGCGCTCGCCACGCACGCGCGAGGCCACCGCCAGGCCGCCGCCCACCAAGGCCGCGCCCAGCACGCCCACCCCCAGCCCAGCGGCCATGCCATTGCCACCGGCGGCGACTGCCGCCTGCGCCGCCACGGTGCCCGCGCCCCAGCCCGCAGCAATCCCCAGCCAACTGGCCACGCCGCACCACGGTGCCTTGCCCTGCGCCATCCGAAAACCCCTGTGTCCTTGCCGAATTTCTGTACGGGCCACGCCCGCGTGCTGCCTACACTAGCCGCACCTGCCCTGTAGGGACATCCCATGCGCGCGCGCCGCCTGCTGCTGCCCGGTGCCCTCCTGCTGCTCACTGCCTGCGGCGACGATGCGCGGCTTCCCTTCTCCGCCGACCCATTGCAGGGCTGCTTCGCCACCGCTGCGCGCAAGCCCGCCGACTTCCGCATCGACAAGGAAGGCGGCCAGTACTTCGTTTCCTTCAGCCGTGGCGAGCAGTGGCAGCGGGAACCAAACGCCCTGCGCAAGGCCACGTCCAGCGAGATCAGCCGTTACTTCCGCGACGACGCCGACCAGATCGACAGTGCCCTGATCCGCATGTCCGGCGGCTTCGGCATCTTCCACTTCAACAAGGGCGCGACGCTGAAAGGTAAAGCCAGCGACAGCGACTACATGGCGCTGATGCTGATCGGGGCCGGGCCGGTGTATGCGGTGAAGTGCGATTAGGCAATGGATCAACATTCAAACTAGTGAGAAAAGTTTGAAATGTGGTCAAGCACAGCGCAGGTCACAATCTGAAACATGAATATGTTTGAGCCTGATGTCTCCGCAACCGTAGAACGGAGACTCGCAGATGAGCAATCGCACGCTGATCCTGTGTCTGGCAATCGCCACGGCCTCGCCTGCATTCGCAGAAGCACCATTGAGTATCGACAGAACGGAGCTCGGCACCAAGGGGGAGATCATCATTGTTCGCCGTACAACTTGGCCGGACTTCGACGGCGGGCAGCTTCCAGTTGATCAGCATCTCAAGCCGGATGGATTTGGACGCCTGATCTATCGATACAGCGACCAGCCGGAGGCGACCAAGCTCTATCATCAAGCTTTCTGCGCTTCCATGGATATGGAACCATCTCAAGGCGAAGGGACGATTGAAGGGCCGGCAGCAGGCTGGGTGTGCACTCGTGAAAACACACCTGGTAATCCAACCTCAAAATTGAATTCGAAGAGTATTGACTGGGTTACGGCAACTGCGCCGAATGGACGTGTGCCTGTGGGTGTTTCCTATTACTCAACAGGCCAGATGAACGCTGAGAGCTCCGTCGCCGGAGCCCGAACAGCCAAGATTGGTGTTGACAACGGCAGATGCTACCTTAGCGATACACGTCATTACTCATCCCCCTTCTATCTCAGCGAGGGAATTGGCGTCGTCTGCACCGTAATGGAGTCACGATTCGTGAGCACCTCCCTGGACGTGTGCATACCAAAGCAATGCGCATCCAATCGCGGAACTCAGTTCGCCCAGTAGGCAACTGATCTTAGGCGGCCTTCAGCCTTTCACTGAAGGCCGTGCCGCGGCATCCCGTCATACTGATTGATTGCACACGCCTCACAGACCGTTGTTCTCAACGACCATGGTCAGAAACCACTCTTTCAACACATCATGGGGGCTGCGGTACCATGCCCTCCCCCGAACCGCCCCGGTACCCGCCGTGCCCCATTACACCGGCCCCCTGCTGACCCGTGACAGCGCCGACACCCTGCGCCGTGCCCGTGACAAGGGCGCCGCCGACTGGCAGGGCTCGCTCGACCTCGGCCGCAGCCAGGACAGCGTGGCGCTGGATGCGGATGGCTTCCACTTCCGGGGCCAGCCCTACCCCTGGCCGGGCAAGCTGAAGGACCGCACGCTGTACTACTGGGATGGCGAGGACTTCGCGCCGATCTCGCGCTACAGCGGCTCGCTGATCAAGCTGGTGCCGACCGAATGGGGCGCACCGACCTTCGAGATCGACGGCATCAAGATGCTGCCGACCTCGAAGCTGTCGCCGTTCGAGGATGCGCGCCGCAAGGTGGAGCTGGTCGCCCCGGCCGGCAAGGTCATCCTCGATACCTGCGGTGGTCTCGGCTACTTCGCTGCCTGTGCGCTGGAAGCCGGTGTCGGCCAGATCCGTTCGTTCGAGAAGAACGCCGATGTGATGTGGCTGCGCACGCTCAACCCGTGGTCACCGGATCCGGACTCGGCTGCCGCCGGTGGCCGCCTGCAGTTCAGCCACGGCGACGCCTCGCAGCAGATCGAACAGGTGGCCAGCAACAGTGTCGACGCGATCCTGCACGACCCGCCGCGCTTCGGCATCGCCGGCGAGCTGTACTCACAGGTGTTCTACGACCACCTCGCCCGCGTGATCCGCAAGGGCGGCCGCCTGTTCCACTACACCGGTGCGCCGAACAAGCTGACCAGCGGCCGCGACGTGCCGCGCGAAGTGGCCAAGCGCCTGGAAAAGGCGGGTTTCAAGGCCGAACTGGCGCTGGACGGCGTGCTGGCCGTCAAGCGCTGAGCCTTACTCCGAATCGACCTTGGCCAGCTTCATCACCCACGCCGGCACCTCGGGTTCGCCGGCGTAGAAGTCCTTCGGCTTGTTCTCCGCCATCGCCCAGCGGTGCAGCCAGCTCGGGCCATAGCGGCCGTTGTAGCCCTCGGCACCCCGCGCGTAGGCCGGGTCACGCATCGCCTCGTCCAGTGAAATGAAGCGATAGCCGCGGCGCTTCGTGGCCGCCACCAGTTCGGCAAACGTCGCCGCGTTGAGCTCATTGGCATGCATCAGCCACACCTGCGGCAGCGCGTACCCCAGCAGCGCCTGCGACTGTTTCTCGTAATAGTCCAGCTTGTTCAGCATGTACGGCACGTAGCCCTTGCGCAGCTGCGCCAGCGTCGCTGCGCGCGCGGGCGAGTCCGCCTGCTCGTTCATCACGTTGGCATAGGCGAACGCCCACACCCACTCACCGTTGTCCACCGTCACCGGCGCCACGCGGTAGCCATGCTGCTTGAAGAACCCATCCATCTGCATGCGCTCATCTACGGTACGGCCAGCGCGCAGGTAGGGATGGCGCATCCACTGCGGCACCTGCCCCTTCTCGGCCAGCAACGGCCGCAGCACCGTCTCGCCGCGCAGGAAATCCTGCTGGAACGCCGCCACGCCCTTCGCATTCAGATCCATGTGCGAATAGGTGTGATTGCCCAGCACATAGCCGGCATCGCGCCAGTCGCGCAGCATCTGCACCCGCGCCGGCTGCACCTGTCCATCCACCTCAAGCTTGTTCTCGTTGACGAAGCCGACCACCGGCACGCCTGCCTGACGCAGCTGGGCCATCAACGCTTCATGCCGCGCCTGCAGGTCCGGCGGCACGATCTGGTCAAGCCGTGCCCATGGCAGATCATCGATGGTCACCGCGATGCGACGGTCCGCCTCGGCGGCATGCACCGCCAGCGACAGCAGCAACAACGGCAACGCACGCAGCAACAAGCGCATCGGGTCTTCCCTGGAGTGGCGAGGCGTCGACTGTAACGCGATTGGCGTGCGCCGCCGAGCGTGCGCCCGGATCAGCCCGCCCGAGCCCGCGCGATCCCCCGCCACAGGCCGATGCCCCCCATCATCGTCGCCAGCAGCAACATCGCCAGCACCAGCGCCAGGTCATCCGGATTGCGCATCAACGTCGCGTTCTCGCGCGCCAGGATATGGAACACCACGTGTTGCGCCTGCGCCAGCGGGGTATCGCCCTCCGCCACCAGGTCCATCAGGCACGCCGTGGGTGACAGCCGTGCCACGCTGTTCCATGCAGTCTCGTACAGGTACAGCGTCCATCCGGCCAGGCCCAGCGCTGCGCCATGCAGCACCATCAGCGCCACGTTCGCCGTGCGCAGCCGGTCCCGCAACCACAGCGCGCGGCTGGCACACACGGCCATCGCACCCAGCAGCGCCAATGCAATGCCCGCGACCGGGATCCAGCTCAGCGGCTGCCAGTCGTCCAACGCACCGGCGCGTGCCATCACCTGTTCGGCCATCTGCAGCCGCGCGTGCGCATCCGGGCCACCACAGGCCTCGGTGATCGGTTCCAGCAGCAGATCGACGCGACAATGGAAGAACCCGGACGCCAGTGCCACGGACAACAGTGCGACCAGCTGCAGCATCAGCAGGATCGGCCCCTGCCCACAGATGCGGCGGATTCGGGACGTGGCAGGGCTCATCGGTTCATCCATGACAGCAAACAACCATCCTAACCAAGCGCTTCGCACGTGTCGGCTGGCGGATGCGACATGCGGCGCATGGCACCGCTACGATGGCGGGGCTGTCCGAGTCCGCAAGTCCCAAGGTGTTCCCGATGGTGATGCTGTACCTGGTCGTACGAACGCTGCTGCCACTGCTGGCGTTCGTGCTCGCGTGGTGGTGGCTGGCACGCCTGATCAATGCGCGCGCCGCCCGGCTGCCAAGTGTCCCGTTGAATCTGCCGGCGCACAGCAGCAGCCCGCGCAGGAAGGATCGGCGCATCTACGCGCGCACGCTGCGGCGCAGGCCGGGCCTGCGTACGGCTACCCGCGCCGCCACCGCACCCCGCAGCTGGCACGTCGCTGCGGCCATCCTCTCGCTGCTGGTGCTGATCGCCACCGTGCTGGCCATCCCCGACGGTGCGCGCTTCCAGGTGATGATGGGGAACCTGATCGGCTATCCGAGTGCCCTCATCGAGGTGCGGGCTCCCGTGGCCGCACAGCCGGTGGTGCTGCAGGCGTGGCGGCCCGCACTCGCCCAGCTGGGGCGGCCCACAGTGATGCGCTACCCGATCGCCCGCACCGGTGGCGAGCATGAAGCCCATGCGGTCGTGCCCGTGCAGGTCCGCCAGCAGCCCGACCGGCTGCAGGTGGCCATCGCCCTGCCGGTGGACACCGAAATGCTGCGTGCGGAACTGGCACGGCTGGCTGGGTTGCCGATCGAGACGATCAACGTGCAGCAACGCGACGTTGCACCGTGGTGGGAGTCGGGCTGGCAGCCACTGCCCGGCCCGTAGCGCCCAGCCCATGCTCGGCGGACCTTTGCCCCTTTCCCGGACGGCACGCGCTGCGCGCCCCAGCCGAGCATCGGCCCGGCTCTACACCAGGGCCACACCCAGCCTATGAATCACGACCCACGCGGCAGCTTCGCCGCCCACATGTTGTCGACCAGGTTGGGATAGCGTCGCCCGTTCTCCTCGGCACGTTGCCGTGCCGCCGCCTTCTGCGCATCCGACAGCGGTTGCGACGTCTGGCCCTTGGGGTTGGGCTTCTTCCACGGGGGGGTTCTGGTCTGGCGCATGGCCGCAGCTTAGCGCTTCAGGAAGTTCAGCAGGGCCAGATTGAAGCGGTCGGCGTGGCTGGTGTTGCAGCCATGCGGCGCGCCTTCCAGGATCACCACTTCGCTGCCTTTGATGGCCTTGTGGGTACGCTGGCCGGAGCCCTCGAACGGCACGATGGCATCGCTGTCACCGTGCAGGATCAGGGTCGGCACCGTGATCTTTTTCAGGTCATCCCGGAAATCAGTGGTGGCAAACGCGTGCATGCAGCCCAGTGCCGCCGTCTGGTCAGATTGATGGCACAGCGCGATCGCCGCCTGGCGCGTTTCTTCGGTCACCATCAGCTGGCCGTTGGCGCTGAAGAAGTCGCGGGTGAAGCCGTCGAAGAACGCCTCGCGGTCCTTCTCCAATCCGCTGCGCATTTCATCGGCCTTGTCCTGGGTCAGCGGACCTTCCGGATTGTCGTCACTACGCAGCAGGAACGGCGGCACCGCCGCAGCGAACACCACACTGTGCAGGCGATCCTGGCCGTGGTTGGCCACGTAGCGCGCCACCTCGCCACCGCCCATCGAGAAACCGACCAGGGTGACATCGCGCAGGTCACGTTCCTCGATCAACCCCGCCAGGTCTGCCGCCAGGGTGTCGTAGTCATAGCCGTCGGCCGGCTTGTCAGAGCGGCCAAAGCCGCGCCGGTCGTAGCTGATGACCCGATACTGGGCATCGCGCAGGATCGCCACCTGGGTCTTCCAGGCATCGGCGGACAGCGGCCAGCCGTGGATCAGGATCACCGGGCGGCCGTCGCCACCGGTATCTTCAACATGCAGGCGGATGCGGGAAGCAGGCATGGGCGCTCCTGTGGAAGGGGAGGATTGCAGGCTAGCGGCCGCGCCCTGTGGCAGCCGTGAGGGAATCACGCCCCCTCATGACATCGCCTGCACATGCCGCCACGCGAAGCCGCACCGGCCTGGCCGGCCTTCGCACCGCGCCCAGGCGGTTTCGTCGCAGAGCCGTACCGCCGCGGTCACCGGCATGCCAGCCTTCGCGCACCGTCTCCTGGAGTTTCGCCATGCTGCTGCTCACCCTGCCCCTGCTGGCCGCCGGCCTGGTTGCCGCGCCCGCGCCGCCCGATGACCTGCGCGAGCAGATCCGCCAGGCCGATACCCAACTATTCGCCATGGCCTTCGAGGCCTGCGACGCCGACAGGGCCGCCGCGATGACCACCGAAGACATGGAGTTCTTCCATGACAAGGATGGCAAATCGGCCAGCAACCGCGAGGACTTCCGCCGCAGCGTGGCCAGCCTGTGCGACAGCACGCGCAAGGGCGGCTGGCGCCTTCGCCGCGAGCGGGTCGAGCCCTCGCTGCAGGTGTTCCCGCTGCATGATGAGCGAGCCCTGGAAATCGGCGACCACCGCTTTTACGAGCGCGGCAAGGACGGGGTGGAACGCTGGGTCGGCCAGGCCCGTTTCATCCAGGTCTGGCGCCGCGTGGACGGGCACTGGCTGGCCGAACGGGTGATCAGCTATGACCACCGGCCGGCGGACTGACCTTTCCGGCGCCCTTCACCGGCCGGATCTATACTGGCGGGGTTCACCCCGACCCACCGCTACCGTTCGATCGCCATGGCAGAACTCACCCCCAACCACCCCGACTATGGCCTCCATCAGCAGGTCCGCCAGGGCGTGTCCGCTCTGGATGCCCAGCATGGCCGTGCGTTCGACCAGACCAGTGAGCGCCTGACCGCCAGCCTGACCGTACTCGCCCGCGAGCAGGGCCTGCAGCAGGTCGACCACGTGCTGGTCAGCAACGCCACGGCCCAGCACCCGGCCGGGCACAACATCTTCGTGGTGCAGGGCGACCCGGCCAACCCGGCGCACCTGCGCGCGATGATGCCGACGGCCGTGGCGGCGCAGACGCCGGTGGAGCAGTCGATGCAGAAATTGGGGTTGGCCCCGCAGCAGCCGGCCGTGGGGTTAGTGCCCGAACAGCAGACCCGTGAGCAGGAGCAGCAGCAGAACCCGGCACACCGTCTGGGCTGAGCCGCCTCCAGCGTTGCTGGCAGAGCGGCGCAAGTCTCTGATCATTTTCCCGACAGAGGGTCCGCGTGGACCCGCAGCTGTGCCGGGTAATGCTGGAGCAAGAGGGTGGGCTGCACCGTGCGCACATCCAGGCGGTAGCGGGCATCGATTTCCATCGGCAGGGTGACGATGTTCAACCTGTATCGGCTGGCGTCCATCGATACCTGCTGCGCGTAACGCCAGTCTGCCGACTCATGCCATTCGGGGAGCGGCTGACCCAGACTGCGCGCCCTTGCCTGATAGACATCAGACGTTGCAACGTCCTGCCAGGCACCTGCGACCCAGCGCTGCAGGGACAGCTGGAAGGGAACATGAACATTGTCCATATCAGCCTCACTGTCAGGCCCGGGCCCATGTCGCTGCACCTCAAGATCCAGCACGTAGGGTCGCCCCGGATAGAAGTTGCGGGCATTCGTCTCGAGTTCGAAACGCACCGCCTGGCCGGGCTCGGCAAGGTTGATCGGCTTGACCAGATCCAGCGGTCCCGCCGCATCCGGTACGCGGCTGTTGCAGGCACCGAGTGCGCCCGCCAGCGTGAAGATCAGGCCGACGCGCAGCCAGCGGTGGATACCCAGCATGATTCAGATCCTTTGCCTCCCTGCCATAGGCTTCAACCCTAGCGGGTGACCAACGGCGTCGCAACCAGGCGATTGATTACTTTCCAGCGGGTCGGGCGGCATGGATCCGAAAACGGGCCGAGTAGCCCTGCAGTGCCTCTGTCCTCTGCACCGTGCGCACGTCCACGCGGTAGCGGGAGTCAACTTCCACTGGCAGAGCAACCAGGCTCATCGTGTACTGGCCATCACTGCCCATGTGCGGCGACGTATACCGCCATTCGCTGGATGCATGCCACTCCGGAAGCTGCTCACCGGCATTGAGCACCCCGGCTTGAAAGCCGTCGTAGGTGGGAACATCCTTCCAGGCATCAGCACGCCATTGCTGCAGGGTCACCTCGAACGGGATCCTCATTGTGCCCACGTCAGGCTCGTCGGGCTTTCGCGTCCCTTGGTGCTGCAACTCAAGCTCCAGCGCATAGGTGCGACCCGGGTGGAAGTTGCGGGCATTCGTCTCGAACTCGAACCGCACCGCCTGGCCGGACTCGGCCACGTTGATCGGCTTGATCAGATTCAGCGGCTCCTGCGCATCCGGTACGCGGCTGCTACAGGCGCCGAGTGCACCCGCCAGCGTGAAGATCAGGCCGACGCGCAGCCAGCGGCGAATACCCACCATGATTCAGACCCTTTGGCTCCCAGCCATGGGGTTCAACCCTAGCGGGCTGGTGCTGGGCACTGCAACCAGGCAAAGAAAAAGGCAGGGCCTGCACCCTGCCTTCTTCACGCGACGCGCGACGGCGCGGGGCCTTGCGTCAGCGCATTACAGCTGGATGCGCGCCACGCTCTCGTCAGCGCCCTTGTCATCCTTCTCGCCGTTCTTGACGCTAACGAACAGCACGTTGTTCTTCGCATCCAGTGCCAGGCTGTTCGGGTGGGTCGGCACCGTGTAGGTGGCCACCTTCTGGTAGCTGTCACTGTTGTACGCCGTCACCGTACCGGCTTCGCGGTTGGTCACGTACAGGCGCTTGCGCGGTGCATCCAGCAGGATGCCCAGCGGGCCGGCATCGGTCGGGATGCTGGCCAGTTCCTTGCCGGTGCTGCGGTCGAGCACCAGCACGCGCTGGCCCGGATGCCTGCTGACCAGGCCACTGCTCTTGGCCTGGTAGCCACGCAGCATCTCCGAGCCCTGGTCGGTCACGAACAGGCGCTTGCCGGCCGGGTCCAGCGCGATGTTCATCGGCTGCTCGGCAGCGATCTTGTACTGCGCCACCACCTTGTTCGAATCGGTGCCCACCACCACCAGCTCGGCCAGCAGGTTGCTGGTGTAGACGCGCTTGTTGGCCGCATCCAGCGCCAGGCCCGGCGCCTTGGCATTGCCCAGGCCGTCGATGGTGTTGATCACCTTCAGCGTGTTCGTATCGATCACGAACAGCACGCTGCTCACGTCCGGCTGGCTGCTGTGGCCGGTCACGTACAGGCGGTTGGCCGCGCTGTCGACCACCAGCTCGCGCAGGTCATGGGTGTAGGCGGCCTTGCCGTCCTTGCCGGTCTTCTTCTCCATCAGCTGGATGGTGCCGACGGCCTTGTTCTGCGCGGTGTCGACCACGGTCACCGACAGGTCCACGGTGTTGCCCACGTACAGGCGGTTGTGGGCGTCATCCAGCACCACGCCGAACGCCTTGCGCTCCAGCGGGATGCGGGTTTCCACGGCCAGCGTGGCCGGGTTCAGGCGCAGCACCTGGGCCGGGCCGGCGTCATCGCCGAAACCGCCGGAGGAGGCCACGAACACGGCGTTCTGTTTCGGGCTGTAGGCCAGCTCATACAGGCCCTTGGCCACGGCCTGGCGCTGCACGGCGGCGGTGGCGCTGGCGGCGGGCGCATTGTCAGCGAATGCAGAAGGCGCGCCGAGGCTGAGCGAAACGGCAACGGCCAGGGCGACCGAGCGGAAGAGAGGAGTACGGAACATGCGAGCGTCCTTGAATGGGCACGGGAACGTGTCCTGGCTCGCTGGGCCGTACTGCGACGGCCCGACCTGCATCTGTCTGCGCGGGTGGGCTGGCTGGGGTTGCCGGGGAATGGTAGCAGGTGGGGGGCGTGGCGTGCGCCGGTGCAGGCATGGCACACGCTCGACCTTGGCGCTGCCCTCCGGCTATGCCATCCGTGGGCCGTGGCTCTGTTGCAGCTGCTGCTCTTCCTGCAGGCGCTGCACATCGCGCTGCGGCAGGTTCTGCTGCAACTGCGCCACCCGTTCGAACGAGGCCTCTACCGGTGTCTGCGCTGCCAGCTCCGCCGGCATGCTGGCGCGCTGGTGCGCCGGGTCACTGCGGTCCCCCTGCACGATGAACAGCTTCGGCGCGGTATCACCGCGCGGCTCGCCCAGCACCACTTCGTCTACACGCGAGAACTGCTGCTCCTTCGACAGCGCGAGCAGGCTGGCACTGACATTGCCGTTGCGTGCACCGAAGGCACCGAGGTCGGCCACCTGCTGGTGGATGTGGTTGAGGCGGGCATGATCATCGTGCGCCGAGTCTGCGGGCGTGCCGCTTGCCGCGAGGGTGCTGTTGCCGCGCCACTGCTCGCCGTTCTCGGTGAACATCCACTCGCGGAATGTCTGCTTCGGCATCGGGTTCCACTGCACCCTGTCCAGCTCGCTGCCCTTCACCTGCTGCGGAATGGCATTGACGGCGCGAATGTTGTCCAGGACCTTGGTGGCGCCCTCGTAGTTGTTGATCTCCCCGGCCAGCCCAACCGGGCGCAGTCCTGCGTGGTTCAGGGCACCCCAGGCGAAATCGGTGCAGGCGTTGGAGAAGAAGTCGTAGTTCATGTCGAAGCCGTGCTTCTTCGGGTCTGCGGAAAACTCGAGGAGGCGGTCGTACTGCTCCTTGCTGATCTCGATCGTGCGCTCGAAGCGGGGCTTGTCGTAGACCCGCAGATCCGTGTCATCGACTTTGCCCAGCGAGGGATTCGCACGGTCGTTCCCCATCGTGAACCCCCTGCTCACGTGTACAGGGTCATTTGATCGTGTCAGCGAAAGAAACATGTGCCCAGCAAATGACGGATCCAACAATCTCTTCTGGCCCGCGTCGCCCACATCGACTCTCGGCGTGCCCGGTGCGGCGAGATGAATCGTGACCGTGTAGCGCTCTGCTTCCTTGCTCATGTCTTACTTCCCTAGCGTTTGATATCCAACAATAAGTTCGGCATGGAGCCCTTCCAGCTGCGGACGGTCCTCCATCAGGTCGACTGTCAACCGATACCGGCCCGGCTCCAGCCAACCGACATCCGCGACCTGAAGTACCTGATACAGCATCTCACGTGAGTGCAGACCGGCTTCGATCAGTGCGCCCTCATCCAGGCTTGTATCGGACAGATATCGCACAATCTCATCTTCTGGAATTCTCTGTGAGTCGCGCCCGTCAGGAGTGCTCTGCCATAGCTGTACAGGACCAGGTGCGCCGCCATCAATCCGCTCCAGGCGCAATCGCGTGGGTGGCCTTCCCAGCCTGATCTTCTCCCACGCGTCCAACAACGAGCGCCCGTCGGTATCCTGCAGCCGCAACCCAATGTTCAGGATCGGAATGGCCGGCTTCTGGGCTGCCGGCAAATCAAACGTGACCTCGGCAATCCGACCGGCCTTCTGCAACTGCACGGCCCGCGTGAACGGCACAACCGTGCGGGCCTCGGCCTGTGCGCGCGTCAGCAGGGGCGGCGCAACCTCAGGCGCAGGTGACGCACGGCATGCCGCCAGCGCGCCCAGCACCGCCAGTATCACCAGCCCCCGCCGAAGTGGCCGCGTCATTGCTCCTTCAACCGCAGCGAATCGGCCACATCGGCCTTGGCCGCCACCTCAGTGGCGATGCTGGCGCGGCGGTGCGCCGGGTCGTTGCGGTCGCCCTGCACGATGAAGATGCTCTCGGCGGCATGGCTGTTCTGGGTTGGCCCGCTGAGCAGCACGTGGTCCACGCGCGAGAGGTTGTTCTGCTTGGCCAGCACCAGCAGGCTGGCGCTGATGCGCTGGCTGGCGGCATCGAACGGACGGCCATGCGCGGCGTCCAGCTCCGCTACCTTCTGGATCAGCTGCGAGAACAGGCGATGGTCGGGATGCGAGGGGTCCAGCAGCGTGCCGGCCACTTCAATCGGCGTCGGCGGCGGCTCATCGCTGGCGCGGTCGCCCTGGCGATGATGCTCAGCCTCGCGCTCGGGCATCGCGTGGTGGGTTTCGGCATTCAGATCGCTGCCCGGGAACGGCGCGGCGATGCACTGGATCTCTGGCAGGTTGAACAGCACCGCGAACTCGCCCAGGTTGCTGCCCCCATCCAGCGGCGTCGGCAGCGGATGCAGGCCAGCGTAGTGCAGCGCGGCCCAGACGAAATCGCTGCAGCGGTTGATGGTGGCCGGGCGATCCACATCGAATTCGAACTCGGCCGGTTCCTCGGCGAAATCACGCAGGCAGCCGTAGTGCTCCTCGGTGATTTCCAGGGTGCGGCTGTAGTACGGGTCCAGATGCTCGTCGGCATCGTCGTGGCGCACCTGCGCGTACTGCACGCCGGTGCGGGTTTCGCCCGGTGCCTGGCGCGGTGGTGCGAAGCCGTAGCTGTGGGCCTCGTCGCCCGCAGCGACCTGCAAGTACATGTGGCCGCGCGGCGAGATGCCCCCACTCTTCAGCGGGGTGCCGGGCGCGGCCAGATAAAGGGTTACGGTGTAGCGTGTTGCCTGCTCCATGCCTGTTCAGCCTTGATGGGTGCTGCGGTCCTGGGTGGATGATGGCATAGGTGGGATGGGGGCCAGGTGGAGGAATTGAGGACGCCGATCGCGACTTGCTGAATATGTGAGCCAGCCAGCAAACATGGGGGCAATTCCCCGCGGGTAGAGTCACTTGGGGTCAGTCCCGTATAGTGACCTCTCCGCTGCAAGGGACTTGCTGATGGGCACCGTAATCCAAGGGGCGCTGGCCTTGCTTCCCACCATCTCGGCTTGGCGGCCCCTACTGATTCCGCGTCATGTGATGTCGCAGCTAGCTCGCATTGGGGCAATTTCCGGACTGTCGGCCATGCTCACGCTGGCATCTGCATGTGCGCGATCGACGGATACGTCTGCCCTCAATGAACGTGCCGCTGCCGCAGATACACAGCCTGCCCGCATCTCCATGGCCGAGTTGCAGAAACGGATTCTTGTCTACGCGGATTCGCTCAGGTCAAGGGCGGACATCAGTCCGGACAAGTTCGGCACGGCGATCGGTGTCTCGCTCGTGCCAGACGAAAAGGTCAGCATCAGGCACATCGCCAAGGACCTGGCAACGATGAACGGCTACAACTATGGAGCGTCTTATCTGTCGGTTGAGTCGGCACGTGAGTTCCCCAACCAAGAGGTGATCTTTTATCAGCTGGGCAAGCAGCCAGTGACGGATGCTCCGAATGGCGTGTGCTACTGGGAAGCCGAAAGTGCCGGACGAGCGCTCGAAGCCCTCGGATACAGGACCGGAGGAGAAGTGCCATTTCAGAGAGGGGGCATCAGGCAGTACCGGCGCCCCATCACCGGTGGTAAGCAGTATATGGATACCAGCCTGTTGACCTATCGTTCCGATGAAGGTGATACAGCGAGAACCTGCGTCTACGCGGTCCAGTTTGGAGGAGGAGACAAATGAAGGGAATCGAATCCAGCGTCGAGCCACTATTGGCCGATCTGCGCGCAGACAAACAGCTTCCCAGTGGTGCCGAGGATGCGATCCGACGCAGCATTGCAGGCTCCCCCTACCTCAATCACCTTCTGGCAAACGCAGCCGACAGCGGGCAGATCAGCCGGATTGCCGTGTCCTATGGACATCACAATGGCGGCCACTTCCAGGATGGGTCGGATGGAAACCCGCCAACGATCTTCATCAGCGCCTCCAATTTCCAAAGCGTAACGGGCACCCGGCTTGAGGAACGACTTACCGAAGTGCTGGGCCACGAGACCATGCACGGCATCCTGGCTAAGGAACGCGCCGCAGCACTCAGGGTCTTCAAGCAGACCTACAGCGAGGAACTGATCGCTTCACACGATTCCCGGTCAGGCTCGGTGAACCTGACCGAGCCGGTGCGCACGCTTCTGGACAAGGGACGACAGGACGAGGCACTGGCGGAGGTCTCGGGCCTGCGGGCACTGGATAGCCGATTCAGAGCGTTGAATCCAACCTTGGATGACAACGGACTGGAGGCAATGCTTGCGTCCCGCTCGCTCTCCCGTTGCATTCGAGCGGAGGGTGCAACCAGGAGCTTGGCGGATGGTATCTCATATGATGCGCTTGCCAAGCGCCCCAACAATGAGAGCGTCCAGCTCACCAAGGCCGTCGAGCAGTGCTTCTATGACGGCACTGGCACGCTGGGCCGGCACGGCGATTCCGACTACCGCAACTACTACGGCACCTATCCGCTATCAGTGATCGGGGCGAGCCATGCCTTCCTGGCTGAAGGTCGCCAACCCCCCGGCCATCCGCATCGACCTGCATGAGCTTGGTCTGGACCCGAAGCAGCTTGAGCGCAATGGCCTCGACTTTGGCAGCGCAAAGATCCTGCCTGTTGGCGACTTCGGAAAGGGCGGGTTGGGCTGGGTGGAGCTGAAGAACACCGGCAGCGCACACACCATTTCGCCACCGACGCAGAGCGTTGCAGATATGCAGTCCTCGCCCACCCACTCGTTCAGTCCAGCAGATCAGGCGCTGCTGGACCAGATTCGGAGCAAGGTGGAAGCACTGGACAAGGCCAACGGCCGAACCTTCGATGACACCAGCGAGCGTATGTCTACCAGTCTGCTGGCCGCAGCCAAGGATGCCGGAATCACCCGCGCGGACCATGTTGTGCTGAGCAGACAGACAGATGCCTCCCCCGCCGCACATAACATCTTTGTGGTGCAGGGTGCGATGTCCGACCCTGCTTCCCTTCGCACTCACGTGGCGACTGCGGAGGCCGCCCAGCGGCCAGTGCAAGAGAGCCTGAACCAAGTGGAAGCAATCGGCCACCGCCAGGCGCGCGAGCAGGCAGACATGCAGCGCACGCAGGAGCAACAGCAGCGGGTTTCGGCGCCTTCGATGTAGGCTACTGGCTTCAGCTAGCTCGACTGTTCTACCGACGCCCTCGCCTCGATGGCCCGGCGCTTTTCTTCATCGAAGAGAAGGCACTCGGCAAAGATCTCATCGAGCCGTAGCACTTCTTTTTGTAGATGCGGGACGCCGGTAAGAACGGCGAGGTGCTGCCCCGCCATCATCGAAAGGTTGTTGCTCATTTGGATGACGTTGACCGCCAATGGCGCAGGGAAGCCATCGCGGCTCCGGCTCATTGCGTGTACCCCTGCGTGTACGAATGAGTTCAACGGAAACCATGCATGCACCTTCAGCTCAACAAGGTGCGGGAGCAGATTGCCAAGCTCCGATACTTCCGCAAATGCATCCAGCATCTTCGACAGCATCGGCAGCCCCTTTTCGCTCATTCCAGCTTCCGGTGGCAGGGACAGCAGTTCGACCTGCTCGTCTGCTGCGCAGTGCAAGATCCAGACGGACCGCGTGAAGGCCTCGTACTGGCAGCGCATCAATGCCATTGCAGAGGGCGCCATACCGGCCTGCAGCAGCGTGCGAAGGGCGCCTGCGTGCTCAAGGCTCAGCATTGCTGCGTCCATTGACGCCAACAATCTGGGCGAGTCATCCGCCAAGGGGTAATCCACCTTGGAGAGGATCGCTTGGCGAAGCAGTGCGGATCGATTGAGCAGGTCTTCCATAACGATGACTCCCGGTATCGACGGGTGGAGCATATCCAGCGGAGGGAGCTGTCCGCCAGAACACATGCGGAACTCACGCTGTGAGACAGCTCCCGACCATCCTCCCCTTCCCACCGGAGGATGCCCATGACCGTAATCGGCCCCACGTGGCTGGAAGCGTTCGACAAGGAGCTTCTCTACCTGTTCGCCATCGATCATGGCGACGCAGGCATGGATGAGTACCTGCTGGGTTGCTACGCAGACCTTCCGCCACGCGAGGCGGCGCTGGCGTTCGGCAGCGACTACGCCCTGGAGCGCGACGATGCGCTGTGGCCTCGGCCGGGGGTGGCGCTGCAAAGTTAAGCCATGTCGCAATCGGCCAACTTCGGATCTCAGCCATGCGGGCGGACTGTCGCTTTTGGGACCCCGATCCTCTCCAAACCGTGCTTTTCAATGCGCATTGGGGCGGTAACTTAACACCGGCCGAAACCACTGCACCGCAAGGGCTCTGCCACGCGCGCGCCATGCAACAATGCCGTAAGCGTCAGCATTTACGGCCTCTGCGGCCTACGGTTTCTTGGCATCTCGCAGCCATGCGAGTACACCTTGGCGTGCCACCGGAAAAGGGTGGCGCGGGGTTCGAAAGCCCGCTCAGTAACCTTGTGTTTTGCGCTTGTCAGCCGGCGTCACCTTTTGTGTGGCGCCGGCTGGCAATCCGTTCGCGTTCCATGGCGGGCGGTGCGTGGGGGTCTTCGGACCCACCGGCTTGGTTACTGTCCGGCTTTCGAACCACGCACCGTCCGCCGCCTCTATCGGTGGCGTTGCTATCTGTCCTGTACGGAGCATTGCCATGAATACATCGGACTTCCGTTCCCTGCACGCGCAGTACGATCCGGACAACGCCGAACCCGAGCGCGAGCCGTCCGTCGATCCCAACGCCTTCGTCGCCACGCTGCGACGCATCGGATCTGGTGCAGCTGCGGACGGCCAGCCTTGGCCGGAACGGCATCAACTGCCTGGACGGTGTCTTCAGCTGGCGGATGCGGATTGCGCACTGGCCGGGCTGCGTGTGGTGGCGGAGCTGATGCTGGCCGCGGAGCGGACTCGGCAGAACGGTGCGCCCGAGGAGTACCTGGGGGATCGGGTGATGGAAGGGTTGAAGATGGCTTGTGTGGCGTTGACTGCGCAGGCGACAGAGCGGCTGCACGTGCGGGAGTAGCCCAGTTGGACTTGGCCATCTGTCGTGCGGCTGCTGACTCTCGCCGCGTCTTTCCTAGCCGACCGTTCTCTTTCTAGTCCATCACCTATCTTCAGGGCGTCCAATGAGACCTGTGATCTAAGGCGCCGTCCTGCTTGCGGCGCAGTCTGCGGCGATCGCCAGCCGGCATGTACCCAAGGCTGGCTCGGAACTGCGCACGTTTCGGAAGGCGTCCGACGCTGAGTTTGCGATCATGCGTGAGGAAGCCGTTCGACTTGTGCGCGAGGGCTTGGTGCTGCACGCGCGGTACGCGGGAGAGAGGTACTTCGAGGTCAGTTGCGACGGCAAGCCCGTGATGCTGGTGGACAACTCGCTGGAGCAGCTTGTGATTGTGCTATTTGCGGATAGGTGGACTGATGTTCCTTGCGTTGTACCGCAGATGTCGCACTGGAGTGGGCGGGTTGTGGCAGAATTTCATGATCCCACGTCGTCCACGGCAGAACAGGCTGGTGGAACTAGTAATCTGGACGCGAAAAGATCGGTGCGTGCACCAGCGTCGTTTCAATAGCCAAGTACGCGCTACGCGTATGCTTGCTGATTGGATCACCTTCTTCACCAGCAGCGCCCCATCAGGCATTGAAAGTGATGACACCAGACGCGGCACTTCTCGCCACAGTGACCGCATGACCGCTAACAGATGGCGGTGGGTCATCACATGACTATTAGTACAACGTTGACGAGTTGATGCTGTAATGCCGGCACAGGCTAGGAAACGGAGCACCTGCCTCTCCCTGTTTGCGGAGGGCTAATTATCCGGCTGCCGCTCGATCGGAGCTTCTTTATGGGAGTTCCTCGGAATAGGCACCAGATAATTCCAATACTGAAATCTACTCCCCAGTCGACGGATTACGCACCGAAGCCAGCACGACCGCACCAACGTTACGGACACCCATGTAGAGGCCCCACCTGACAGGTTCGGCGATGATCTAAGTGCACGTATGCAATCTGCGCGCGTAATTTCTACTGCGAGATCCTACTGTGTTCTCTCGCAAGAACACCGGCAGATGCGATTGCTCGCGCGTCAAAAATGTGACACTTGCGATTGCGGCGTGTATTAGACACTATCTGACCATGTCACCTCGCCGCATAGCCAAGTTCAATCAGGTAGTCGCCGAATTGGGCGGCCTCGTAGTCGCGTCTAATCCATTGTCTGGATGGCCCGGATTTCTCGAAATTTTGGGCACAAGAAGAAGTTACAGAGTTGCATTACACGTTTCAGCTGTGTCGCCGCATGCTCGCCATGACCATGAATATCGATTTCAAAACCCTGCCGATGCACCGGCAGTTTCGACGTTAAACGGGAATGGTCACCCTGTACTCCTCGGCACTCACATATCGGACGACAGCGTGGTGTTCGTTGCAATTGACGGCACCACGCGTATCGGGCGGGAAGCGCGGTTCTCAATCTTGTTCGACAGGCGTATTCTGGAGGAGGCCCGTGCGACTGGCTGGTCAGTGTACGAATCTCGCAAGGGAGAGCGCGTATACGCATTCCCGCCCAATCTCTTCCCCGCCTTTATGGAGCAGCTAAGAGATGGAGAGTTCTTGCCGGCCCAGGAAATTGCACAGATCGCTGCTGCATCTGGTGCAGTTGATGCGGGAAGTCCTGATGCGGCAGCTCGCGCCACAAGGGCAGTAGAGGTTTTAGTCAGGAGGTCAGGCGCCGGTCGAGCTATCCGACGCGCATATGGCCATGCCTGTTGCATGTGCCAACTAGCATCAGATCTAGCCGTGGGAGCCCACATCTATCCTGTTGAGGCACCCGGTTCAACGGACCATGTCTGGAACGGACTGGCACTTTGCCCCAATCACCACGCAGCATTCGATCGTCATCTTATTTGGGTAGATCCTAATTCCAGGCAGATACGATTGCACCCCAGCCTTCATGCGTCCTCGGCATGGAATCGAGGTGCTATGCACTTTGTTGGCTCAACTGGAATCCAGCTTACTCCGCCAATTTCGGCACAACACTCCCCGAAACCGGAGATGTTCTTGCGTCGCTACCAGTACTTTTCTGGAAAGTATTCGTGGATTTGATTTGATTCTCCCGCCGATTCGCCAATCGGCGGGCAACCAAAGTCAACCGAGATCTACTTTACGCTCAAGCTGAGCCTTTCCAGAAAGCAACGGGAATGGATAGGTACAGAGAATTGCCTTCTGCCGAATCGTTGGGTGCGTTTTCGGCGTCCTAACATCCCAACGAAGAGAACGGAGTTCAGCGACGAGATCTGGCACTTCACTCTTATCTATCTTCAGCTCCTGTGCAACACCCTCCTGAGTCATAAATATGCCGGCACTAGACGACTGTCCAAAATACTCGATCGCCCGCATAAGCGCGGACTTGCTGCGCGACTTAATGGAGGTAATAACACGGACGGTATCCCCCCTGTTTGCGTAGTGCCCATAGATATCGATCAGGGTATAGAACTGGCTACCTTTGATCAACACGGCCTCGATGATACTCCACACCCTAAAGAGATCATCCAAAGTCGAGATTCTAGCCTTGCATTCCAATACATCAACGTCTATCAGATACTTAGAAAGACCGGAGATCTCAATCGAGATCTCCTTAACGCTCTTCGCTCTCACGGATGCAAGACCGACGTCAATGTGAACATTTGCCCCTTCTCTTCGCTCTTTCACCGCGTAGGAAACATCACCCAAATCCCCTTCCTCCATCGAAGAAGAGAAATGTTTTGTGAAATTTCCTCGGTACCGAACAAAATACTCCTCGGAGCGATTAACCGAAGCAGTTTCGATGCTCACAACGTTCGAAAACCGCTTTGCGACCTCAGCCTTGGCAACGTCTTTGTAGTGATTTGTCCTTTCTCGCTGTCTCTTCTTGAAAGTTGATTCGAATCCGGCAGGACGAACACAAAAAGTGAGATCCGCCCTCCTTCTCAACAACTGTTCACGAACGGACTGTGCAATCACATAGGCGAGACGCGGAGGCACAGAGTTCCCGATCTGCTCTACTGCCTTCCCATACTTACCGACAATCTCATAGTCATCAGGAAATGATTGAAGGCGCTTCAGCTCTTGAACACTGAAATGCCGATTTTTCCAATGAAATGGGCCTGTGAATTTACCCGGCTGCGCCTTAATCGTGCGCGCAGGCGCGCACTGGTCAACCTTGTAGAGAAAGTCGTGGAACTTTGAACGCCAAGCGAAGTATGGTTTCGGATACCCCATCTCCCTTGTAAAGAAGGAATAGTTCAGCCCCTCAGGAACGAGAGACAACAGATGTCCGTACAGCCCATCAAATTCATGGTAAGGCTCCGCGTCATCCTGCAGATCTGATATCGCATCATACACTGAGACAAGCGGCAGACCAGATGACGAGTCCGGCCCATGAGTTGGCTCAGGGAACTCAAAATCGGGCACCCCGGCCAAATATCCAACAATGATTAGCCGTTCTCTGTGCTGGGCGACTCCATAGTCAGCCGAATCAACGACCTCAGCCCTCAATGAGTACCCCAGGCCTGAGAACGCCTTACATATCTCACGCCATGGCTGTCCGCCATTCGCTCCAGGAAGCCCGTAGACGTTCTCGAATACGAAAACCTTGGGACGAATTGCTTTCAAAATTCTGCAGTAGGACTCGAAAAGTCGGCCACGTGCATCGATAGTGCCAAGAACTCCGCCTGAGCGACGCCCAGCTGCAGAAAAGGTTTGGCAAGGAGGTCCACCAATTACGCACTCGATACCCATACCCACATATGGTGCTGGATCGAACTCTCTGATGTCGACGCAGTTTACCTCCGCATGTCGGAGGAGCTTTCCTTTTCCAGAATTGGCCTGCAAGGTTTGACAGTAAACAGGCTCTATTTCCACGCAGCCCACAACTTCGTAACCAGCCTGGGAAAAGCCGATGTCAAGCCCTCCCGCTCCAGAGAAAAGACTGAGCGTCTTAATCTTTGCCTGTCCGCTCATGGAGATTGAGTTCCTTAGTATTAATTATAGATTGCAAACTTGATACAAACGGTCAGTGAGAACTCCCCGTAGGCCAGCGCAGCCAGGGAGCCACCCTGATGAACCAGCAATGACCCCACCGACCAGCAGTGAGACGAGGCGGTCTTCCGGAGACAGTTTGCGACTTAGAGAGTATTTAAGCCAGGTCTCAGATGATGAGATCACCTATGCTCATCACTCCTAGCATAGGTCTAGGCCGACCCAAACGCCCACTGCGGGCCGGCAGATCGGAGGCACGATGAGATGCACCGCCGGCGAGTACGTTGACTGCTGGTCGCATAACAGTCGAAACAGGTCCTCACTGATGAAACGACGAGAGGCGGCCGGGCCGCCTCTCGTGTCTCATCATTTCCCGAATCAAACCCCAACAGGGTTAGCCTTCTCCGGATCAATCTTGTACTGCTTGATCGCCCGGGCCACGTCCTTCGCGGTCATCTTCCCTTCCTTCGCCAGCGCCGCAATCGCGGCATGCGCGATGTAGTACCGGTCAACCTCAAAGAACCGGCGCAGGTTCGCACGCGTATCCGAACGGCCGAAGCCATCGGTACCCAGCACGGTGTACGACATCGGCACGAACGCACGGATCTGGTCCGCATACGCACGCACGTAGTCGGTGGCGGCAATCGCCGGGCCCTGGCGGCCTTCCAGCAGCTCGGTCACGTAGGCCTTGCGCTGCTCACCTTCCGGATGCAGGCGGTTGGCACGCTCCACGTCGAAACCATCGCGACGCAGTTCGTTGAAGCTCGGGCAGCTCCAGATATCGGCGGTCACGCCGAAGTCCTTGTCCAGCAGCTCGGCCGCAGCAATGGCTTCGCGCAGGATGGTGCCCGAACCCAGCAGCTGCACGCGCAGCTCGCCCTTCTTCGGCTTGCCGGCGTCGGTCAGCAGGTACATGCCCTTGACGATGCCTTCGGCCGCACCTTCCGGCATTTCCGGATGGGTGTAGTTCTCGTTCATCAGGGTGACGTAGTAATACTCGTCCACCTGGTCTTCCATCATGCGCTTGGTGCCGTGCTGCAGGATCACCGTCACTTCGAAGCCGAAGGTCGGGTCGTAGCTGCGCACGTTCGGGATGCCACCGGCCACCAGATGGCTGAAGCCGTCCTCGTGCTGCAGGCCTTCACCGTTCAGCGTGGTGCGGCCGGCGGTGCCACCCAGCAGGAAGCCGCGGGTACGCATGTCGGCGGCCTGCCAGGCGATGTCGCCCACGCGCTGGAAGCCGAACATCGAGTAGTAGATGTAGAACGGCAGCATCGGCACGTTGCTGACCGAGTAGCTGGTACCGGCGGCCATCCACGAGCTGATCGCACCCGGCTCGCTGATGCCCTGCTGCAGCACCTGGCCGCTCTGGTCTTCGCGGTAGAACATCAGCTGGTCGGCGTCGACCGGCTTGTACTTCTGGCCGAACGGCGCGTAGATGCCAATCTGGCGGAACAGGCCTTCCATGCCGAAGGTGCGGGCTTCGTCGGCCACGATCGGCACGATGTGCGGGCCCAGTTCCTTGTCGCGCAGGGTGATGTTCAGGCTCTGCACGAAGGCCATGGTGGTGGAGTAGCTGCGCTCGCCGCTGCTCTTCAGCAGGCGCTCGTAGGCTTCCAGCTTCGGGGCAACGAAGGTCTTGTCGGCCTTGCGGCGGCGCTGCGGCAGGTAACCACCCAGCGCGGCACGGCGCTCCTGCAGGTACTGCACTTCCGGCGAATCCGGGCCCGGGTGGTAGAACGGCACCTGGCCGTCGGCCAGCTGCGCGTCGGTCACCGGAATGTTGAAGCGGTCGCGGAAGTGGCGCACCGCTTCGTCGTCCAGCTTCTTGGTCTGGTGGGTCGGGTTCAGTGCCTCACCGGCGCTGCCCATGCCGTAACCCTTCACGGTCTTGGCCAGGATGACGGTCGGCATGCCCTTGGTGTTCACGGCCTGGTGGTAGGCGGCGTACACCTTGTGCGGGTCGTGGCCACCACGGTTCAGGCGCCAGATGTCGTCGTCGGAAAGGCCGGCGACCATCGCGGCGGTTTCCGGGTACTTGCCGAAGAAATGCTCGCGGGTGTACGCGCCGCCGAAGGCCTTGCAGTTCTGGTACTCGCCGTCGACGGTTTCCATCATCAGCTTCTTCAGGACGCCGTTGGTGTCCTTGGCCAGCAGGGCATCCCAGTAACCGCCCCACAGCAGCTTGATCACGTTCCAGCCGCCGCCACGGAACACGCCTTCCAGTTCCTGGATGATCTTGCCGTTGCCGCGCACCGGGCCGTCCAGGCGCTGCAGGTTGCAGTTCACCACGAAGATCAGGTTGTCCAGGCCTTCACGGCCGGCCAGCGCGATGGCACCCAGGGTTTCCGGCTCGTCGCTCTCGCCGTCGCCGATGAAGCACCACACCTTGCGGTCGGACTTCTCGATCAGGCCACGGTTTTCCAGGTAGCGCATGAACTGCGCCTGGTAGATGGCGGCCAGCGGGCCCAGGCCCATCGACACGGTCGGGGTCTGCCAGTAGTCCGGCATCAGCCACGGGTGCGGGTACGAGGACAGGCCCCCGCCGTCCACTTCCATGCGGAACTTGTCCAGCTGCTCTTCGCTGATGCGGCCTTCCAGGAAGGAACGCGCGTAGATGCCCGGGGCGCTGTGGCCCTGGATGAACAGCAGGTCGCCCGGGTGGTTTTCGCTCGGGGCGCGCCAGAAGTGGTTGAAGCCCACGTCGTACAGGGTGGCGCCGGAGGCGAACGAGGCGATGTGGCCGCCCAGGTCACCCGGCTTGCGGTTGGCGCGCACCACGGTGGCCATCGCGTTCCAGCGGATGATCGAACGGATGCGCCATTCCAGCTCGGCGTTGCCCGGGCTCTTGGCCTCGAACTGCGGTTCGATGGTGTTGACGTATTCGGTGGTGGGAGAGAACGGCAGGTAGGCGCCCGAACGACGGGTCAGTTCCACCATGCCTTCCAGCAGCTGATGCGCGCGCTCGGAGCCCTCGACATCAATAACGGCCTTCAACGACTCGATCCACTCCTGGGTTTCCACAGGATTCGGGTCGTTGTTCAGCACCTCGTTCAACCAGTTCATTAGCGCTCCCATTACCGCACGCACGCGCGCGACTGTTGTATAGATTTCTAGACCGCAAAGTGTAGCGCACCAAGGGCTTTCGTCACTTGGCTACGCTGGCGTATGGACGCATGCGGCCAGTGTCCGCAAGGCCTGTCCCGGCCTGTCCGGCGGCAGGACAGGCCCGTGTTTCCGGGTACTGCGGCACCTTGGAGCCGGTGCCCGGCTGTCGCGCTGGGCCCGGAGCCACCATGTGCAGGACGCAGTGTTACTGCGGCCGATGACGGTTGTGCGGCGCCCGCGCGCCCTGCGGTATCGACCGCGGGCGCGGGCGCTTGACCGGCGACAACGCGTCGCACCCCTGGATTGGCGGAGGCGACCGCCGCGTCGCCTGGAGCGGTGCGCGGGCGGGCTGTGGCCCAAAACAGACGCGCTTGTGGCCGGATCGATGATTGCCGGGCTCGCGCTATCGATATATCGTTTGCACACTCGTTTACCGATATATCGAAATGAGCCGTACGTCTTCTCCCAGAGCTCGTTCCACCGATCCGGATGTGCCGCGCCGCAACGGCCAGCCACGGGTGCTCAGCCGGGGCGACCTGCGCCTGCTGGTGCTGGCCCTGATCGGCGAGCAGCCACGCCATGGCTACGAGCTGATGCAGCTGATCAGCAACCAGTTCATGCAGGCCTATACGCCCAGCGCCGGCACCATGTACCCGCTGCTGGCCAGCTTCGAGCAGGCCGGCTGGATCGAGGCCGAGGAAGTGGACGGCCGGCGGATCTTCCGCATCACCGCCGCCGGCGAGTTCGAGCTGAAGGTGCAGCGAACCCAGGTACGCCTCGCGCAACGGCGAGCCTTCGACCGTGCCCGCGAGATCACCAAGGCGTCGCTGCCGCCGCCGCTGGCCACTGCCCTGCGCGAGTTCAAGCGGGCGCTGGTGCATCACCACGGCCGTTGGGCCGAGGGCGAGGCGGACGAGGTGGCGGCGCTGCTGAGCCGGGCGTCCGCCCTGCTGAACGGTACCGCCGGTAGCGAGGCATCCCCCCTTTCAACGACCCAGCCAGACTGAATCCAGCCAGGTCTCCCCCATCCCGCGCGCCCCCGCGCGACACCTTTACAGGTAAAACCCCATGACCGAACACAACAACACGCGCCTGCGCCTGGATGTGCGCTTCCGTGAACTGACCGTGCTGCGCACCGAAGAAGTCACCCCGCACATGCGCCGCGTGGTGCTGGGCGGCGACGACCTGGCCGGCTTCGATTCGCCCGGCGCCGACGACCACATCAAGCTGTTCTTCCCCAATGCCAGCGGCGAGATGGTGCTGCCGGTGCTGACCGCCGAAGGCCGCAGCTACCCGGAAGGCAAGGCGCCCTCGCCGTCGCGCGACTACACCCCGCGCGCGTGGGACCACGAGGCCGGCGAACTCGCCATCGACTTCGTGCTGCACGACCAGGGCGTCGCCGGGCCGTGGGCCGAGCGCGCGCAGCCGGGCGACACGCTGGTGATCGGCGGCCCGCGCGGCTCGTTCGTGGTGGCCAACACCTACGACGCCTACGTGCTGATCGGCGACGAGACCGCACTGCCGGCCATCGCCCGCTGGCTGGACGTGCTGCCCGACGGTGCCGAAGTGCAGGCCTTCATCGAAGTGCGCGACGAGGCCGAGCGCCAGGACCTGCCGCAGTACGAGAACGTGCGCATCCACTGGCTGGAGCGCAACGGCTTCCCGGCGGCCAGCAGCACGCTGCTGGAAGACATGCTGACCGACTTCGAGGCCCCGGACGGTGATGTCTTCTACTGGATCGCCACCGAATCGCGCCGCGCACGGATGATGCGCAAGTTCATCGAAGGCCACCTGGGCGTGCCGCGCGATTGGATCCGCTCGACCGGCTACTGGAAGGCCCACCCGGACGAAGCCGACGGCGATTGATCAAAGGACGGTAGGTGCGGACCGTTGGTCCGCACGCCCTCCGAAGGGTAGTGCCGGCCGCTGGCCGGCAACCTCATGAACCCTCGGCAAGAACCTGCAGTTGCCGGCCAGCGGCCGGCACTACCATCTGCCGCGTCCACCCGAACCGCTGCGCGGCCCAGATCTCCAGCGCCACCAGCAGTGCGACGACCAGCAGCGGCAACAGCAGCCCGAAGTACACGCCGGGCATCATGCCGTTGATCTGCGCCTTCACCAGCCGCAGCACGCCACGGGTGTGCAGCAGCTCATCCACATGCATGGTCAGCGCCTCGCGCACCACCTTGGGTTCCAGGCCGAGGGTGCCGGCCTTGTCCACCAGCGTGTCTTCCACCATGCCGCGCAGCAGGCCTTCGCGCACCTTGCCGATCACCCAGCCGGTACCGCGCGCCAACGGGCCGTTGCCAAGGCGGTCCAGGCCGGGCAGCGGATGTTCGCTGAGGTAGGCCGAGGCGATGGTGTCGGCCACATCGCCCACCGTGCCCTGGCTGCGCAATGCCTCGCGCATGCGCGGGTCATCCAGCGAGTCGGTGAAGCCTTCGCTCCAGCCTTCCACCAGGGTCTGCAGGTGCGGCTGGAAATGATCAAGCTGCTTGAACAGCGCGCGGTGCGCACCGGCGGTGAAGCCCAGCTGCAGGCCGAAGAAGGCCGTGGCCAGCGGCAGCAGCACCACGTAGCTGGCCAGCAGCCAGTGATGCCAGCGCTTGCGCCGCTGCAACCAACCCCGACGGTGCAGCCAGCGCCAGCCGAGGATGCCCAGCACCAGGCCAAGCAGCGTACCGAGCACGCTGCCGCCCAGCAGATCGAGCACGCTCAGGCCCGACCAGAATTCGTTCAACCAGTACTGCGCATCCTGCATGGGTCTTCCTTCCATGGGTGATACAGCGGGGCATTGTAGAGCCGAGCCCACGCTCGGCTGCGCCGCCGTCGGTGGGTGCGGACCGTCATCGACTGGTGGGTGCGGACCGTTGGTCCGCACACTCCCATGGAATTGCTGGCCAGCGGCCGGCACTACCGAGCTGGCAATGCGACAATCGCGCTCCTTTCCTGCAGCAACGAGGCCCCCATGGCCAAACTGACCCTGGCCGGCGTGGATGCGCTGCGTACCCGCTTTGCCGATGACGCCGCCTGCGATGCGGCGCTGGCCGCGTTCGCCGACAGCGCTGCACTGCGCGCGCCGCTGCGCGAGCTGGTGGCGGCGCAGCACCGCTACCTGCAGGCCGAATTCGAAGTGGCCCAGGTGGCCGACGTGCTGCGCCGTGACCAGAAGTACGCGCCGGTAGGCCGGCCGTCGGTGCACATCGTGCAGCTGCGCAAGCAGCAGGCGGCCACCAAGCAGGCGGCGCTGATCGCGCGCCAGGTGGTGGCGCAGGCCGCGCAGACGTTCGCACGGGCCAGCGGGCTGGCGGTAAAGGCCAAGCAGAGCCCGAGCGAAGCGTGCGTGGCATGGTTGGGCGCATTGCGCTGAGCAACCCTGCTTCGGAGGTGGCCGCCCCCACCGACAGGGTAGTGCCGGCCGCTGGCCGGCAGCCCCCTCATCATCGGGCACCTCGCAAGCAGCCGGCCAGCGGCCGGCTCTACCCGCGCCCAAAAAAGAAGGCCCGCTTTTCAGCGGGCCTCCTGCCTTCTCAAGACGAGTGAGTCGGGTACATCAAGCCGCCGGCTTCTCGCCGGTGGCTTCGGTGGTGATGCGGATCTTCACTTCATCGCTGACGTTCGGGGCGTAGGCGCCGACGCCGAAATCGCTGCGCTTCAGGGTGGTGGTCGCATCGAAGCCGGCGGCCGGAACCTTGGCCATCGGGTGCTCGCCGCCGCCGTTGACGGTGACGTCCAGGGTGACCGGCTTGGTGATGCCCTTGATGGTCAGGTCGCCGGTGACGGTCAGCTTGTTGGTGCCGGCCGCTTCCACCTTGGTGCTCTTGAAGGTGGCATCGGCGAACTTGGCGGCGTCGAAGAAGTCGGCGCTCTTCAGGTGCTCGTCGAACTTGGCGGTGAAGCTGTTCAGGCCGCTCAGC
The DNA here is from genome assembly GCF_027854495.1 of Stenotrophomonas sp. PI_27. NCBI lineage: Bacteria > Pseudomonadati > Pseudomonadota > Gammaproteobacteria > Lysobacterales > Lysobacteraceae > Stenotrophomonas > Stenotrophomonas sp. PI_27. The sequence goes on along the minus strand of NZ_JAJNOF010000013.1, from coordinate 29,170 downwards.
GGCAGCTTCACTTCCACGGTGGACTTGGTCACGTCTTCAGCGTTGTACACCAGGGTGCCTTCGACGTTGCCGAAGTGCGCGCTCGGGTTGGAGAAGCCGAAGTGGCTCCACTGCGCCAGCACGTCGGTGTGGCTCGGGTCCAGCTTGTAGGTGCCCGAGGCGATCTTGATCGCTTCGGCGGCCGGCGCGGCAGCAGCGGCATCAGCCGCCGGGGTGGCGGCCTGCTCGGTGGTGGCCGGGGCGGCGGCATCGGCCGCCGGGGCAGCGGTGTCGGCCGGCTTGGAGCAGGCGGCGATGGCCAGGGTCAGGGCCAGCGGCAGCAGCAGTTTACGGGTGGCGCTCATCTGAGGAACTCTCCGGATCGTAGGGTGGGTACACGGTGCAGCAAGAGCCCGCCGCACGACGGCGGGCCCGAAACCGATACAGCGTCTTACGCGATGCGCGCCGCTTCGTCGAACGACAGGCGCGGCAGGCGCGGGAACAGGCCCGCCGGGTCACCGTAACCCAGGTTGACCAGGAAATTCGACTTGATGGAGGTGCCGGCGAAGAAGGCTTCGTCGACCTTGGCCGGGTCGAAGCCGGACATCGGGCCGGCATCCAGGCCCAGCGCGCGCGCAGCCAGGATCAGGTAGGCGCCCTGCAGGCTGCCGTTGCGGATGGCGGCTTCGTGGCGGCCTTGCTGCGGGCCGTCGAACCAGGCCTTGGCATCGGTGTGCGGGAACAGGTACGGCAGCTTCTCGTGGAAGTCCAGGTCGAAACCGATGATGACGGTGACCGGCGCGGCCATGGTCTTGGCCAGGTTGCCTTCGGACAGCGCCGGGGCCAGCTTGTCCTTGGCCTCCTTCGAGGTGACGAAAACGAAGCGGGCCGGCGTGGTGTTGGCCGCGGTGGGGCCCCACTTCACCAGGTCGTACAGTTCCTTCAGCAGGCTCTCGGGGACCGGCTTGTCGAGGAAGGCGTTCTGGGTGCGGGCCGTGCGGAACAGCTGGTCGAGGGCGGCGGCGTCGAGCGCGTGGGACATCGGTGGATCTCCAGGGCGGCGAAGGGAAGTCAGTGCCCGCGGGCGGCGCGGGGCGAAACGACGAGCCGCAGTGTAGAGTGTCGCGACTGTTGCAACACCCAGCAGGGCTGAAACGAATTAATGCCAATGGTGAAACGATCGAGCGCGCCGTGGACGGTCACTGACGGCCGCGCGGGCAATGTCCGCCAGGCGGTCGCGCTGGCCTCGGCACTGCGCCAGGGCACCCACCGACCGCTGCTCCTGCAACCGCGTGCGCCCTGGCGCTGGCTGTCGCCGCGGCGCCTGCCCGGCGATGTCAACGGCTACGGCGAGGCCTTTGCGTCACTGGCCAACGAGGCGCCGGCGCTGGCCATCGGCTGCGGGCGCCAGGCCGCTGGCGCGCTGCGCGTGCTGCGTGCACGCGGCAGCCAGGTGGTGCAGATCCTCGACCCGCGCATCAGCGCCCGCCATTGGGACGTGGTGGTGGTGCCCGAACACGATGCCCTGCGCGGCAGCAACGTGCTGACCCTGCTCGGCAGCCTCAACCCGGTGGACGATGACTGGCTGGCCTGGGGCCGCGCCGCGTTCGCTGGCTTCAGTACCCTGCCCGGCCCGCGCACCGCACTGCTGGTCGGTGGGCCGACGCCGCTGGCACCGTGGGACGAGACCGCGATGGTCGGCGTGTTCCAGGCGCTGGCCGAGCAGATCCGCTGCGAAGGCGGCAGCCTGCTGGCAACGACCTCGCGTCGTACGCCGCCGGCCCTGGCCGAGGTCCTGCGCGCGAAATTCGCCGACCTGCCGCACGTGATCTGGGGCGATGGCGGCGACGGCACCAATCCCTATGGTGGCCTGCTCGGCTGGGCCAACCGCGTGGTGGTCTCACCCGATTCGGTGAACCTGCTCTCGGAGGCGTGCGCCACGCGCATGCCGGTGATGGTGGCGCTGGCCAGTACCGCGCAGGGCCGCCTGGCGCGCTTCCAGCAGCAGCTGCGCGCGCGCGGGCGCCTGCAGCCGCATTGGCTGGACTGGCAGTACGACCGCATCGAACCGCTGCGCGAAACCGCGCGGGTGGCGGCGGAAGTGAAGCAGCGCCTGGCATTGGGGTAGTGCCGGCCGCTGGCCGGCAACGCTGTACCTGGCATCACGGTAGTGCCGGCCGCTGGCCGGCAACGCCGCACGCATGGCCAAACCCTGCCGTTGCCGGCCAGCGGCCGGCACGACCCGATTGCGCGGCGCAAGGGCGTGGATCGCCCGTTGCGCCGAGCAGCGTATGATCGGCGCGCGGGCCTGCCCGCCGTTCAAGGTATCGACATGGATCGTTTTTCCCGCCTGCCCCGCGCCGCGCTGCTGATCGCCAGCCTGCTGCTGGCTGCACCGGCCTGGGCCAACAGCACCGCCTGCCGCGAGCGCTCCCCGAGCGTGGCCTCGCAGGCGGCGATGCTGGACGTGGCCTGGACCACCGCCGAACGGCTGGACGCGCTGCCCGACGTGGACGTGGTGGTCGCCGCGCGCGGTGGCCAGGACCTGAGCCGCTACGGCCTGCGCCACAGCCACCTGGCCTTCCTGCTGCGCGAGGACGACGGCCGCTGGCGTGCGATGCACCTGCTCAACCGCTGCAAGACCGACAGCTCGCAGCTGTACCACGAGGGCCTGGGCAACTTTGTCGGCGAGAGTGGCGGCCATACCGACCTGCGCATTGGCGTGCCGTCGGCGCCGTTGCGTGCGGCCCTGCGCGCGATGCTGGTGTCGCCCTCGATCCAGCCCAAGGCGCTGCACGAAACGAAGTACAACGTGGTTGCCTACCCGTTCGCCACTGACTACCAGAACTCCAACCAGTGGGTGCTGGAAGTGCTGGCGGCGGCGATGGCGCAGGCCGAAGGCACGCCGGCCATCGTCAAGCGCGAACAGGCGCAGCACTGGCTGCGCCAGCAGAAATACCAGCCCAGCGTACTGCACATCGGCCTCGGCAAGCGCGTGGGTGCGCGCCTGTTCGTGGCCAACGCCACCACCACCGACCATCCGGCCGGCGAACGCATCTCTGGCAACTATTCGGTGGTGACGGTGGAATCGGTGTTCGACTTCCTGCACCAGCGCAGCCAGCTGCAGCAGGAACTGGTGATCCCCCATGTGCCGGTGGCCGGTGCCACCGCCGCCGCCCCCTGATTTCCCCGAGGAGAACGACATGCGTCCGCTGCTTGCCTCTGTACTGTCGACGGTGATCGTCACCGGCCTGGCCTGGTCCACGGCCGCCCACGCCGAACGCCGCATCGTGATCATCCATGACCCGGGCCCGCAGGGACCGAGCCTGGAAATGTCCACGCAGATGGTGGCCTCGGCCCGCGCCGCCGCCGCGAAGGAAGCCCAGGATGCGGCCGACGCCGGCCGGCCGCTGGCCCGCCCGCAGCAGATCAAGCTGCCGCAGATGGAGGTGAGCGCCATCGCCACCACCGTCGACGGCCGCCGCGAAGTGCTGCTGCGTGATGCCAATGACCCGCAGAACACGGCATCGATGCAGTACCCGCGCGGCGTCGGCGATCCTGCCGTGCAGTTCACCGTGGGCCAGACCGTGAACTTCGAGCCGACCGGCAACGACCAGGGCTGGCAGCTGAAGGACAACCAGGGCCGCCCGCTGGAATACCTGCCCGAGGCCACCGGCCCGCGCGACATCTTTGACACCCGGCGCTGAGCCGCCGCCCCACGCTGACCAGGAGGTCTCCATGCTCCGTTGCCTGCGCGTTTCCACCACTGCATTGCTGCTCTCGGCGCTGCTGGTGCCCACCGTCCATGCCGGCGCCGCGCCGCAGTTGAACAGCAGCGAGGCCAGCGTGATCGTGACCTCGTTCGTCGTGCTGTCGCTGCCGCTGGCGGCGTCGATGGGCCTGTCCGAACTGTCCAAGGCACCGTTCAAGGCCAGCGAGCGCAACGCCAGGGCGACCCGCACCAAGGCGGTGCCGCTGCCGCCGATGGAAGTGAAGAAGGTGGAGACCACGCCCACGGGCGAGCGCCAGGTGCAGCTGCAGGTACCGGACAAGGCCGACCACACCGCCACCCTGCGCTGGCCGGTGCAGCCGCAGGGCGAGAACCCGGCGGCGGCCTTCGTGGTCGGGCAACGGGTGCATTTCGACCCCACCGAGGCCGGTGCCGGCTGGAACGTGAAGAGCGCGCAGGGCCAGACCCTGGCCTATGTGCCGACGGCCTATGCCGCCGGTGACGTGATGAGTGAAGCGCTGTAAAGCTGAACGACCGGTTTTGGCTTTGCCGCAGGCCGGGCGGATAATGGGCGATCCCCTTTGTCCCCCTGGCTCGCCATGTCCGTGCGTCCTGCCCCTCTGTTTGCCCCGCTGACCCCACGCGCCCTGGTGCTGGCGGTACTGGCCATGGGTGCGGTGGTGCTGCTGTCCAACGTACTGGTGCAGTACCCGATCAACGACTGGCTGACCTGGGGCGCCTTCAGCTATCCGGTCGCGTTCCTGGTCAGCAACCTGATCAACCGTCGCTTCGGCCCGGGCCCGGCGCGCCGGGTGGCGTGGATCGGCTTCGCGGTGGCGGTGCTGCTGTCGATCTGGGTGGCCACCCCGCGCATCGCCATTGCCTCGTGCTCGGCCTTCATCGTGGCCCAGCTGCTGGACATCACCGTGTTCGACCGCCTGCGCCGCGGCAGCTGGTGGCGCGCACCGATGGTGGCCACCACCTGCAGCGCGACAGTGGACACCACCATTTTCTGGTCGATCGCGTTTGCCGGTTCCACCTTGCCGTGGGTGAGCTGGGCCGCCGGCGACCTGGCAGTGAAGCTGGCGATCGGCGTCTGCCTGCTGGCCCCGTTCCGCGCGTTGTTGTGGAAGATGGCGCCGCTGCGCGCGGCTGGCTGACCGCCATTGCTCTGGCAGGTGCCAACCTTGGTTGGCGCTTTGCATTCGTGCCAACCAAGGTTGGCATCTACCAACTGTAGTCCTCCGCCATCCGGCACTCAGGCGAACGGCAGCTCTGCCGCTCTGCACGCCGCCGTAATCGCTGCACACGCCTCTTCAATCGCCGGCGTGGTCGGGGCCAGTCGCGGGCGGCGGTCCAGCGTGCAGGCCAGGCCCACGTCCAACAGCGTGGCGTGCGCACCATGCAGCGCCTGCGCGGTGGCATCGGGCAGGAAACCGGCGACCGCCAGCGCATCGATCAACGACGGCGTGTCGCGCGGCTGCAGCAGCGCCGGCACCTGCGCGCTGCGCGCGAGTACCCCGGTCTGCAGCAGGAATTCCAGGTCCACCACGCCACCGGCACCCTGCTTCAGGTCCAGCCGCGCGGCGTCGCTGCGGTCCAGTTCAGTGCGCATGCGGCCACGCATCTTCAGCACGTCGGCATACAGCGTGGCCATGTCGCGCTCGCGCCCCAGCGTCTGTGCACGCACCTGTTCGAAGTCGGCCAGCAGGCTGGCATCGCCGGCCACGCCCCGCGCACGCACCAGCGCCTGGTGTTCCCAGGTCCACGCACGCTCGCGCTGGTACTCGGTGTAACTGGCCAACGAAGACACCAGCGACCCCTTGCCGCCATCGGGGCGCAGGCGCACATCGATGTCGTACAGGCGGCCGGCGGCAGTGACCGCACCGAGCAGCGCCATCACCTTCTGCGCGAGCCGCGCATACCAGCGCCCCGGCTCCAGCGGACGCGCACCGTCGCTGGCATCCACGCCGGCCGGGTGGTCGTGCAGGAACACCAGGTCCAGGTCGGAACCGAAGCCCAGTTCGAGGCCACCGAGGCTGCCGTAGCCGATGATCGCGAAGCGGCCACCGGGAATCGCGCCGTGCGCGGCGCGCATGTCCGCCTCGGCCATCGCCAGCACGGTGACCACCACCGCCTGTGCCAGTTCGGCCAGTTGCCGCGTGCTGTCCACCGCGCCCTGGCGACCGTCCAGCGTGGCCATCGCCATGCGGAAACTGAGCGCCAGCCGCGTCTCGTTGAGCCAGCGCAGTGCCGATTCGGGATCTTCGACCGCCAGCAACTGCTGGCATTCGGCCAGCATGCCGGCGGCATCGGGCATCGGACCGGACACGCGCACATCCAGCAGTTCGTCCAGCAGCAGCGGATACGCAGCCAGGCGCTCGGCCAGCAGCGCGCTGCGCGCCAGCACGTCGACCAGACGCGCCAGCGCGCTGGGCTGTTCGTCCAGCAGCGCCAGATAGCTGGTCCGGCGCAGCACGGCCTGCAGCAGGCCAAGCACGCGCTTGAGCGCGGCGTCGGGTTGCGGCGAACGCGTGGCCGCATGCAGCAGCGCCGGCAGTACGCGATCCAGCCGTGCACGCGCGGCGTCGGACAAGGACTTCACGCCGGTGCCCTGGGCGAAATCGCGCAGCGACTGGTCGGCACCATTGGCGTCGAGGAAACCCGCCTCGGCCAGCAGCGGTGCGTTGCTGCCTTCGGGCAGGCTGCGCCAGTAGTTGGCCAGCGCGTCGGGCGCGGCCTGGCCCTTGCGCGGCGCCAGCAGCGCGGCGAATTCAGTACTGACCCGCTGCTGCTGCACAGCCAATGCCGCGCGCAGCACGTCCCAGTCCGGGTAGCCGAGGCCGACGGCGATGCGCGTGCGGTCCAGCGCGTCGCTGGGCAGCACGTGGGTCTGTGCGTCGCGCAGCATCTGCAGGCGGTTTTCCAGGCGGCGCAGGAACAGGTAGGCCTCGCGCAGCGCGCTGCCATCCTCGGGCGCGATCTGCCCTGCGGCCACCAGCGCGTCCAGCGCCACCAGCAGGCGGCGCTCGCGCAGCGCGGGCTCGCGGCCACCGCGGATCAGCTGCAGCGCCTGGCACAGGAACTCGATTTCGCGGATGCCACCGGCGCCGCGCTTGATGTCTTCGTGCAGCTCGCGGCGCGCGACTTCGGCGGTGATCGCCGCCTTCATTTCGCGCAGGCCATCGAGCGCGGTGAAATCCAGGTAGCGGCGGTACACGAACGGGCGCAGGGTCTGCAGCCACGCTTCACCCGCCGGGATATCGCCGGCGACCGCGCGTGCCTTCAGCCACGCATAGCGTTCCCAGTCGCGGCCTTCGCGCTGGAAGTACTGGTCCATCGCCGCGAACGACAGCGCAACGCGGCCGGCGCTGCCGAACGGGCGCAGGCGCAGGTCGACGCGGTGGCTGAAGCCATCGACGGTGGTTTCGTCCAGCAGCTTGGCCAGGCGCTGGCCGAGGCGTGCGAAATACTCTTCGGCGGCCAGCGCGCGCGGACCGTCGGATTCGCCGCCGTGCGGATAGGCGTAGACCAGATCGATGTCGGAACTGAAGTTGAGCTCGCCGCCGCCCAGCTTGCCGAGGCCGAACACCACCAGCTGCTGCGCGGCACCGTCGCCATCGCGGACCACGCCGTGGCGCTGTGCGAATTCCTGCTGCAGGGCATCCAGCGCCAGCCGCAGGCAATCCTCGGCCAGGGTGGTGGCGCCGGCCAGGGTCTGCGCCACGTCGTCCAGCCCGGCCAGGTCACGCCAGATCAGTCGCGTGGACATGGCGGTGCGCCAGCGCCGCAGCTGTGCGGGCCAGTCGCTGGGTTGCAGTGGGTCGAGTATCGGGGCCGGGATCGGCGGGCAGCCGGGCGCGGCCAGCTGCGCCAGCAGCGCCGGTTGCCGCACCAGGGTGTCCAGTGCGAAGTCGCTGGCTACCGCCAGCCGGGTCAGCAACGGCAGCCATTCCGTGGGGATGGGCCCGGGCAGGACCTGGGCCAGGCGCGCCAGGGCGCGGTCGACAAGGGGCTGCAGGGCGGCGGGCAGTTCTGCGGGAGCAAGAGTCATGGGCGGATTGTATCGACCCGGCTGGGACGCGACGGACCCGGTAGTGCCGGCCGCTGGCCGGCAGATCCGATGACCTGGTAGTGCCGGCCGCTGGCCGGCAGATCCGCTGACCCCGCCGAACGTTGCCGGGGTTGCCGGCCAGCGGCCGGCACTACCGATAATGGGCACCGCGCATTCATACGGGGCGACAGGCAATAAAAAAGCCCGCTTGCAGCGAACTGCCAGCGGGCTCTGCTCCCTCCCCCACGTCGGGATGCAGGGCCATCGTGCGGGCTGCGAAAGCAGTTTGCACGCTGCACTGCAAAACAGAACCGGTGGGTATGGGTGAGCCCCTGGGGGAAAAGCCATTCCACGAAGGTAGACCCCCCCGTACGGATGAGGATGGCCGATAATCGGGTTTCCCCCCAGAAACACTGTCGTCATGTCTGTTGATCGCATCGCCAACGCGCGTCTCCGTGACCGCGTGGTCTCCGCCGAGGCCGCAGCCGCGCTGATCCAGCCCGGTGAAACCGTGGCCATGAGCGGCTTTACCGGCTCCGGGTATCCCAAGGCCGTCCCCGTCGAACTGGCCCGCCGCATCGAAGCGGTGCACGCCCAGGGCCAGCCCTTCCAGATCAAGCTGATGACCGGCGCCTCCACTGCGCCGGAACTGGATGGCGCGCTGGCCAAGGCCGATGGCATCGCCATGCGCATGCCGTTCCAGAGCGATCCGGATGCGCGCAACCGCATCAACGAGGGCAAGCTGGATTACATCGACATCCACCTCAGCCACGTCGCCCAGCACGTGTGGTTCGGCTTCTATGGCGAGATCGATACCGCCGTGATCGAGGTCTCGGCCATCCGCGAGGATGGCTCGCTGGTACCCTCCACCTCGGTCGGCAACAACAAGACCTGGCTGGACCTGGCGAAGAAGGTGATCGTCGAGGTCAACGAATGGCAGCCGGCCGGCGTCGACGGCATGCATGACATCTACTACGGCACCGCGCTGCCGCCGCACCGCAAGCCGATTCCGCTGGTGAACGCCAACGACCGCATCGGCGACACCGCGCTGCGCTGCGACCCGGACAAGATCGTGGCCGTGGTGCGCACCAACGGCCCGGACCGCAACAGCCCGTTCAGCCCGATCGATGCGACCAGCGAGCAGATCGCTTCGCACCTGATCGAGTTCCTCAAGCACGAAGTGAAGAAGGGCCGCCTGCCGCCGAACCTGCTGCCGCTGCAGTCGGGCGTGGGCAACATCCCCAACGCCGTGCTGGCCGGCCTGGCCAAGAGCGGTTTCCGCGACCTGGCTGCGTTCACCGAAGTGATCCAGGACGGCATGCTCGACCTGCTGCGCGACGGCGTGCTGAGCTACGCCTCGTGCACCGGCTTCGCGCTGAGCCCGCAGGCCAACGAGACGTTCAAGGAGAACATCGATTTCTACCGCGAGCGCATCATCATGCGCACGCAGGAGATCTCCAACCATCCCGAACTGGTGCGCCGCCTCGGCTGCATCGGCATGAACGGCATGATCGAGGTGGACATCTACGGCAACGTCAATTCGACGCACGTGATGGGCACGCGGATCATGAACGGCATTGGCGGTTCGGGTGACTTTGCCCGTAACGGTTTCCTGTCGGCGTTCCTGAGCCCGTCCACTGCCAAGAACGGCACCATCTCGGCGATCGTGCCGATGGCCAGCCATGTCGACCACACCGAGCACGACGTGTCGGTGATCGTCACCGAACAGGGCCTGGCCGACCTGCGCGGCCTGACCCCGCGCAAGCGCGCGCAGGTGCTGATCGACAACTGCGCGCATCCGGATTTCCGCCCGCAGCTGCAGGACTACTTAGACCGTGCCAGCCGCGAGAGCTACGGCAAGCACACCCCGCACCTGCTGCCGGAAGCGCTGTCGTGGCACCAGCGCTGGCTGGATACCGGCACGATGAAGGGCTGACCCCGGGTCCGGACATCGGGTAGAGCCGGCCGCTGGCCGGCTTCCCCCTACAGCCGGCCAGCGGCCGGCTCTACCTTCACGCGGCGCCCGGCCAGCGGCCGGCTCTGCCTTTACGCGGTGCGCAACGCCGCCAGCGATTCGGCCTGCAGCCGCTCGTAGATCTCGAACTCGTCATTCACCGCCACGCCCAGCGCCTGCTCGAAGGCGTCGCGGTTGGCATGCGCGGCATACGCGCGCTGTTCTTCGCCACCCAGGTTCGACTGGAAGATGCCCGCGGCACTGACCGGCAGGAAATCCTCGTAGACGATCGGATCGGCCGTGGCCAGGCCTGCGGCCACCAGCACTTCGGCCGGCAGATCGGCCACGCGCTCCGGCGCGGCGCGGCCGGCGTCGGTCAGCTGGTAGCGGTAGTAGCCCAATCCTTCCTGGCGCAGCGTGTCATGGTCATCCGGGAAGCTGGCGAACACCGCCTGCAGGCGCTGGCCGTAGTCGCCACCGGTACTGCCTTCGCCGCCGGCATCACGTGCCTGCGACAGCAGCTGGTCGTACAGCGCGCGGCCCTTCGGGGTCAGCGCAAGGCCGCGCTGTTCGATCTCGCCGAAGCGCGCGGTGTGGGTGCCGGCATCGCCACCGTCCGCATCCGGGAAATGCACGGCCTCTTCCAGCGCCTTGAAGCTGGTCTGGCGCAGCAGGATCGGGCAGGCGCGGCGCGGCGGGCCTTCGATCACCGCCTTGGCCGCCATGCCGTGCTCGATCATCGCCGCCTGCGCGGCGTCGATGTCCAGCGTGCGCGGGGTCAGGTGGTTGATGTGCGGGCCGCGGAAACTGACCACGTCGGCCACCAGCCGGTGCGCGTTGTGCAGCGCGTGGTAGGTCGGCAGGTCGACCGTGGCATCGCCGTGCCAGCGGAAGGTCTCCAGGGCTTCATCGACGAAGCGCTCGGCGTCGGCCTGCGACAGCCCACCGTCACGCTCGGCCTGGTCGATCAGCGCCAGCGCACCATCGGTGAAGATGCGGCGGCGTGCCAGGATCTTCGCCGATTCGGCACGCAGGGCTTCGTCTTCGATCAACTCCAGGCGCAGCAGCGAGGTGAACACGCGGAACGGATTCTGCGCCAGCGCCGCGCCGGTCAGCGGCCGGAACGCGGTGGAGTGCACCGGTACGCCGGCCACCGACAGGTCGTAGTAGCCGACCGGGTACATGCCCATCACTGCAAACAGGCGGCGCAACGTGGCCAGCTCTTCGGCGGTGCCGACGCGGATCGCGCCGTGGCGCTCCTCGTCCAGGCGCGCACGCTCGTCGTTGCGTTGCAGCTGCGCGGCCAGTGCCGGGTCCTGGGCAAGCACCTGCGCGTTGATCCGCTCCACCAGTTCCACCAGCGTGCCGTACAGCGGCACTTCGGTGCGGTACATGCGGGACATGGCCTGCGCGAACAGGCGGCGGATCACATCAGGCGAAACGAAAGAGGCGCTCATCAGTCACTCGATCACGGGAACGGGAACAGCTCGGACCCGTATTGTCGCCGGAGCGCGGTGCGGCGGCGATATGCAGAGCAACATGACCGGGTAGCGCCGGCCGCTGGCCGGCAACCTCCTGATGCCTGGAAGGGTGCAGTTGCCGGCCAGCGGCCGGCACTACCGCTTCAACTGACGCTTCAGCGTGGCATCCAGGGTAATCGGCCGGTCCCAGTGCCGGTAGCTGGCCACGATGGCGTGGCGCACGGCACGGTAATGCAGGTTCTCCGGCCTGGTGGGCATGCGCTTCACCACGGCCTCCCAGCCGCCCTCCGGGTTCTGGCTGAAGGCGCGCACGCTGTCGCGGCAGGTCTGTCCGCTGGCCTTGGCCCAGAAACAGGCGAAATAGATATCCCCGGCCTGCCAGCCATGGGTGGTGAACAGCGCATTGAGGTAGCCGCGGGGGACATCGGCGTAGCGCGACACTTCATCGAGGAAGGCGTCAGGGTAGCGTTCGGCGTAGTGGTTGATGTCCTGCAGCTGGGCATCGATCCAGCGGTCACCGGTTTCCACCGTGTAGTCCGCCGAACGCTCGGCGGTCTGCTGGGCCAGCACGGTGGCCGGCACCAGCAGCAGGGACAGCAACAGCGCGCGCAGTCGGTGGTTCATGCTCCGATTCTGCCGCAGCCGCTGCGCCCTGTCAGGCCGCCGCGGCGGCCTTGGCCTCGATCGCCGCCAGCGCAGCCGGCCAGTCGCGGGCGGTATCGGCAGTGACCATGCGCGGCTCGTCATCGGCCACGCCGTGCTGGGTCTCGTGGGCCCAGGTCACCGCGTAGGGGGTATGCACGCCCCAGCCACCGAGAGTGACCACCGGCTCGATATCCGAACGCAGCGAGTTGCCGACCATCACGAAGCGCTCCATCGGCAGGTCGAACTCGGCCAGCACGCGAGCGTAGGTTTCCGGGTCCTTCTCGGAGACGATCTCGATGCGCGGGAACAGCTCGCCCAGGTTGGCGACCTTGATCTTCGCCTCCTGGTGGAACAGGTCACCCTTGGTGATCAGCACCACCGGGTAGTGCTCGGCAATGGCCGCCACCGCGTCGCGCACTCCGTCGATCAGCTCCACCGGGTGACGCAGGGTGTCGTGGCCGATGTCGAGGATGCGCTGGATGTCCCGGGCCTCGATGCGCTGGCCGGTGATGTCGATGGCCGCTTCGATCATCGACAGGGTCATGCTCTTGACGCCGTAGCCGAAGGTGCCCAGGTGGCGCTGCTGCACTTCCAGCAGGTGGCGCGCGGTCTGGGTGTCGTGCACGTCGACGTAGCGCGACAACAGGTCAAGGTAATCCTGCTCGGCCTTGCGGTAGTAGTCCTCGCTCTTCCACAGCGTATCGTCACCGTCAAAACCGACCAGGCCGATGGCGCGCGACGGCGCAGGCATGGAGGTGTTCATCGGTCAAGGATACAGGGGCCGCGATGACGGGAAAAACCCGGGCGGCCACCGCCGCCCGGGATCCATGCACCGGTCTTCCCGAATCGGGTCTGGATCAGCGGCCCTGCGCCGCGCCGGCACCCGCGCCGGCCTGCTGGGCGGCCACGTAGGCCTTGTACTCGTCGGCGCTCAGCTCGCCGTCCTTGTTGCTGTCGGCTTGGTCGAATACCTGGGCCAGGCCCGCGTTCACCTGGGCCTCGGACTTGCTGATGGTGCCGTTGCCATCGGTATCGATGCTGGCCCAGGTCTGGCCACCGCCGTTGGCCTGCGCCGAGGCCGCTGCAGCCGCGTTGGAGGCCTGGTCGGCCGCCTGGCCCGCCTGTGCCGCCGCCTGCTGGGCCTGCGCCGCTTCATTCTGCGCATGTGCGGCCTGCTGCTTGGCCGACTGGGCCATCGCCGGGAGGGCCAGCACGCTGGCGGCGGCGACGATCAGGGCGATCAGGGGCTTGCGGTTGCGAATAGTCATCAGGGGTGTCTCCTACCTGTTGGGTGGTGTTGCGCGGCCTGTTGTTTCCGCACGGCACCTACCCTGCCACCGCGATTCTGAATCGATTTTGCCCCGCGACTGGCATGCACACACACGATTAACCACTCGCCGCCACGCATGCTTTAGCGCGGTGGTTAGAGTGAAGTGAGTGGCTCATAAGTTGCGCATTCAGCGCCTCTGCATTTAACCGGCAGGCAACGAAAAACCTGCGTCAGTCGACGGTTTTTTCCGATGACCGCGAACTGAACATCACCCAGCCCAGTGCGACCCCGGCCAGCGCGCCGGCGATTTCCAGCACCACCCGGCTGCCGAGTTCGTTCGGATCGTGGATCGTGGCCAGGAACAGGCGCGCATACAGCGGTGATTCCAGCCGCACGATGCCCATGTAGAACAGCTTCCACGCATCGATGCCGGCGGAGATCACCACCGAGATGACGCAGGCCCAGCCGATCGCATGGCCCATCGACCAGTGCAGCAGACGGCACAGCCGCGACCACAGCAGGTACACCAGCAGGCCGACCAGCAGGGCGATGGCGCCCGCTTCCAGGGTGCCGAGCAGGCCGAAATGCAGGGGAAGGTTCATCGGGTGGGCAACAGTGGAATGGCGGCCAGTGTAAGGGATCTGCCCCGGACCCAATCCGCTGGCCCCGGTAGATCCACGCCATGCGTGGATGAATCTCCATCGAGATCGACTATCTCCGGGGTTGGACGGAAAGCACCCACGCATGGCGTGGATCTACCGTGTCGACCAAGGTCGACAGCTACCAAGAGCAGCGGAAATTGTCGAGGGCGCCCCTGCCAACAAACGCTAAAGCACTGGGACGTCGTACGCGGTGCCGGGATCCGGTTCGGGCTGCAGGGTGTAGTGCCACCACTCCTGCGGATAGTTGACGAAGCCGTGGCGCGCCATCGCCTGCACCAGCTGACGGCGGTTCGCCTGCTGTGCAGCGCTCAGCCCGCGGGTCTGGGTATGCGCACGCGGGCCAAAGAAATCGAAGTCCGTGCCCATGTCCAGCGGCGTGCACGTCCCGCTGCGGCAATCCAGCAGGCCCAGATCCACCGTGGCACCGCGGCTGTGGCCGGAGCGCTCGGCGATGTAGCCATCGGCCAGCAGGCGCGGTTTGTCCAGGTCGGGGTATTGCAGGGCCTTGCGCGAGCGTTCGTGTGGATCGTTCACCCAGGCCATGAAGGCCTGCACCGAACGCACCGGCCGGTAGCAGTCGTAGAGGCGCAGGCCGAAGCCATCGGCGCGCAGGTCCTGTTCCACCTGTGCCAGTGCCTTCGCCACCGGCGCCAGCAGGTAGCACGAAGGCGCCTCGTAGCCGGGCACGCGCGCGCCGGTGAAGTTGTTGGCGCCGGCATAGCGGATATCCAGGTCGATGCGCGGCGACACCGTGCGGATCTCCACCAGTCCGGCACTGGCCGCATCGGTGGCCGGTGAAACGCGCGGTGGCTCAGCGGCGCGGGTGGTCGCCACCAGCGCAGTCGCCAGTACGAGTGAAATGCAGGTCCTGGAAGTCATAGCTGAAGTCGATGTCCGGATCGATGGCGCGCAGGTCCAGCGTGGGCGACGCACCGTCCCCGGGTTGCAGCCAGGCCTGTGCGTCGTCGCCCAGCGTATCCCAGCGCAGCAGCCAGCGCCCCTGCAGCTGCAGCACAGCCGCCTGCAGCCGGGGCGACTTGTCCACGCTGAAACGCAGGCCGTCCTTGCCCGGGCACAGCGAGGCCGGCCCCAGCCACGGATCGGTGTAGCGACCCTGCCAACGCGGCAGATCGGCGTCCGATGTCGGCCGTGCCTCCGACGTCGCCGGCCGCTGATGGCCGCTTGCCGCGCGCGTCGCCTGGTCTGCCTTCAGTTCGGCCAGGTACTCCAGCGCCGGACGCGCATCGTCCGGCGCCGTAAAGCGCTTCAGCGCGGCCTGCATCAATGCGGTACGCGCGTCCTCCCCATCACCGTTGATCAGCATGACCACGCCCACCTTGCGGCCGGGCAGCAGCGCCAGCGACGAATACATGCCGGACAGCGTGCCGGTGTGCGCCACCTTCCACTGGCCGTCCATGTCGGACACGCGCCAGCCATAGCCGTAGCCGTAGAAATGCGCGTTGTCCCAGCGCCGCTGGCGCTCACCCAGCGGCATCGGCATGTGCAGGGTCCACAGCGTGCGGCGCTGCTCCGTATCCAGCCAGCCGGGCGCCACGGTGGGATCGAGCAGCACCTGCATCCAGCGCGTCATGTCGCGCAGCGAACACCGGATGCCGCCAGCGGCCATCGACGGTAGATCCGGGCTGATGTCAGCGTCGGCGTTCACCACCTCATTGTGATCGCCACGCCAAGCATGCGGCTGCGCCACGTTGCCCACGCGCTTCACCGACCACGCCCCCACCTGGCAGCGCGACAGGCCCAGTGGTTCGAACACCTGCTCGCGCATCAACTGGTCGTACGGCTTGCCGCCTGCCGCAGCGGCCACTTCGCCAGCCACCACGTACATCAGGTTGTCGTAGGCATAGTGGCTGCGGAAGCTGCTGACCGGCGTCAGGTGCGCCAATCCGGCGATGATGTCGGCGCGGGTGAATGCGTTCGGTTCCGGCCACAGCATCAGGTCACCGGCGCCCAGGCCCAGGCCGCTGTTGTGGATCAGCAGGTCGCGCACCTGCATCTGCTGGCCCACCCATGCATCGTGCATGCGGAAGCCCGGCAGATGCCGCTGCACCGGATCATCCCAGCGCAGCCTGCCCTGCTGCACCAGCCGCGCCAGCAGCGCGGCAGTCATCGCCTTGCTGTTGGAGGCGATCTTGAACAGCGTGTCCTGATCGATGCGGCCGCCATCGCCACGCGCGCCCTCGGCGTGGCGATAGACCACCTGCCCGTTGTCGACCACCGCCATGGCCAGCCCGGGCAGGTGCTCGTGCCGGACCACAGCGGCGACATCGGCCTCGACGGAGGCGGTATCGACCGCCGCCGCCGGAAAAGCCACCAGCGCGGCCAGCATCCACAGTGCCTGCATGCGCATGGTCCCGGCAGAGGGCCTCAGTAGGCCCAGGTGACGGTCAGCTGCGCGTAGCGCGGCGACTGGAAGCCGGTGCCGTAGCGGTACAGCGGGTTCGGCGTGCCGATGCTGTCCTGCGGCTCGTAGTCCTGGTCCACGGTCACCACGCGCTGCTGGTTGAGCACGTTGTACACCGCCAGCTTCAGGCGCAGATCGGTGGGAATCGGCACCTTGTACGAGACGCTCACGTCCAGGTCATAGGTCCAGGGCGTGCGGCCGTCGCCACCGCGTGGCGAATGCACGAACACGCGCTGGGACGGAACCGTCGACTGGCAGTTGGACACGCACACGTAGTAGCTGTGGAAGTCGGTGTCGTCGAACGGATTACCGGCGCCGAAGCGGGTAATCGGGCTGCCCGACTGCACGCCCAGCGTGGCCGCCACGCTGAGGTTCTCGGTCAATGCGTAGCTGCCACGGAACTTGAACTGGTGGCGGCGGTCGTTGGCCAGATAGCCGTAGCCGCGGTAGTTGACCCAGGGGTTGTCGAAGTTCTCGGTGCGCCCTGCGTCGGCGAAGTCGGTATCGGAGTTGACCGGGCCTTCTGCGTTGCCGCGACCGTATGCAAGGGTGTAGGAGGCGTTGAAGCCCCACTTGCCGTCCCAGGCGCGGTCGACCTGCAGTTCCAGCGCCCTGTAGTCACGCTTGGGCTTCACCCAGCCGCGCTGGCCGACGTAGTTGCCGTTGTCGTCGTACAGTGCCCAGCCTTCCTTCGACGTATCGATGCTGATCCAGCCGTCGTTGCGGCCATCGCAGTCGGTGTCGCCCCAGACGGTATTGGTGCGCCCGGGGTTGCCCATGATCCACACCCCGTCGATGGCACCACACTGGCCGGTCGCGGTGATGTTCATGTCATCGATGGCATTGTGCAGGCGGCGATAGGTCACGCTCGCCCCCACCGACCAGGCTTCGTTGATCATCTGCTGGAAGCCGAGGATCGCTTCGTCCTGGTAGACCGGGTCCATGTCCCGGTTCACTTCCGCACGCAGGTCCGGCACGCTGCCGTCGCCCTGCGAGTTGTCCACCGGCCCGATCTGTGCGCCCAGGTTGGGGATGTTGTTGGCCGCGCCGCTGTAGCCGAGGAACTCATACCAGGTCCGCTCGTCGAGGAAGCCACCGGCCTGCTTGATGTTGATGACGTTGGCCACCGGCAGGAAGTATCGGCCCAGGTTGCCGAACACCTTGGTCGTGCCATCGCCGCGCACGTCCCAGGAGAAGCCCAGGCGCGGGGCCAGCATGTCGTCGATCTTGATGTAGCTGCTGCCGTCGCCGCCCTTGTTGTCGAAGGCTTCCAGGCGCAGGCCCATGTTCAGCAGCAGATTCGGCGTCACCTGCCAGTTGTCTTCCAGGTAGTAGGCCGAGTTGATCGTCTCGAAGGCCCCTTCCACTTCATAGCGACGGGTGCGCGCGACCAGGCCGCTGGCCGGCACCACGCCACCATTGAGCGGACTGCCGGGTGTGCGGGCATAGATGTCATAGCGCAGGCCGCCGGGCCCGGGGTAGGCACGGCTGTAGTCCGAGGTGTTCTCTTCGCGGTCCAGGCCGAAGCGCAGCAGGTGGTTGCCCAGCGTCCATTCGAAATCGGCGCGTGCAGCCTTGCGGGTGTCCAGCGCGGATTCCAGCTGCGAGCTGCTGGTGCAGCCGCGGTCACCCTGCAGCGATGGCGGCACGCCCTGGCTGGCGGTGCGGTTGTCGAACACGCGGTTGCAGTTCTCGTCCATCAACGAGCTCTGCACACGGTTGCGCTTGTTCTCGCCGTACATCAGCTTCATGGTCAGGTCGTTGTTGACCTGCCAGCTGTAGGTACCGGACCAGTTCTTGCCACCCACCGTGTTGTAGATCTGGTTGCTGCGCTCGCCCACGGTCTGCCCCGTGGCGTAATCGTAGGCGTAGACGTCGGTGAGGGTCTTGCTCTTGTCCGAGAAGCCGAACAGCGACAGCATCTGGTTGTCGGTGATCTGCCAGTCGATCTTGCCGCCCCAGAACGGGTCATCGGCCTTGCCCTGGCTCAGGCGCGTGCCGGCGTCATTGGTCGAGGTGGGGCGGTAGTCGCGCGCCTCGTACATGCCGAAGAAGAACAGGCGATCCTGCACCAGCGCACCGGAGGCGAACACATTCAGCGCGCTGCGGCTGTAGTCGTCGCGGCTGGCGGTGATGTAGCGGCTGCCGCTGCCGTCGTAGCGATCACGTGCCTGCGATTGCCATGCCCGCGGCTCGAACACCAGCTCGGCGCCGGCCTTGAAATCGTTGCTGCCCGAGCGGGTCACCGCGTTGATGACACCACCGGTGCTGCGCCCGAACTCGACCGAGTAGCCGCCGGTCTTGACCTGGAATTCCTGGTAGAACGAGAACGGCACCGACGAGAAGCCGACCCGGTTGTAGAAGTCGGTGACGTTCAGGCCATTGATGTAGACGGTGTTCTCGGCCACCGACGAACCGCCGAAGGAAATGCCCTGCCCGCCGAGTGACCCCTTGCCCTTCACCGCGCCCGGCGCGAGCAGCGCTACGGCGGTGATGTCACGGTCCACCGGCAGGCGCGACAGCTCCTCGCGGGTGATGTTGGTGGCCGACTCGGTGGACTTCACGTCCACCATCGACACCACCTGCGGCGCCCGCACTTCGACCGTGCCCAGGGTACTGACCGCACCCAGCGGCACGTTGACCGTGGTGGCACTGCCGAGGCTGACCGTCACCTGGCCGACGCGGCTGGCCCCTCCGCCGGGCAGGCTCACCTCCATGTCATAGGTGCCGACCGGCAGCAGCGGAATGCGGTAGCTGCCGTTGGCGTCGGCCTGCACGGAGCGGACGAAGCCCGTTGCCGGGTTGCGTACGGTCACCGTGGCACCGGCCGGGACCTGGCCGGCATCGCTGACCAGCCGGCCGACCACTGAACCATCCTGTGCGAATGCGCTGGGCGCGATCACGCCCAGACACGCCCCGAGAGCGACGCACAACGCCGCCCGCTTGATGCTGTAAGCCTTCATCCCCTGCTCTCTCCTGCAAGAATTGAATGGTGTGGAATGCGAGGTGTCGCGCTAGCGTTGCCTGGCTGGCAGTACCCGCCACTGGAAGTCGTAGCTCCATTGGTCGAAGTACAGGTTGCCGCCTGCCCACTCGGCCTCGCCACGCTGCGAGTCGACCGTTTCCGAGCGGTAATGCTGTCTGGCCGGCACGAAGGGCTGGCCGAAATCATCGTTGAAGGCGATGCGGTAGCCATCGAGGCCACCCAGATAGAAGTCGCGCAGCGCCGGTACATCGCTGGCCAGTGCGCCAGTGGTCACGTCCATCGGCAGCCAGCCATACGGCGCCAGGTAGACCTGTCCCCAGTCATGCAGGTTGTTGTAACCACTGCCATCGTCGGAGAACACCATGCCCGACTGCCAGCGTGCGGGAATGCCGTTCAGGCGCAGCAGTGCGATCAGCAGCAACGTCTGCTGCCCGCAGTCGGCATGGCCGGCACGCAGGGCGTAATCGCTGATGTTGCTGAGCGTGGAATATTCGCGCGCACCGGCCCACGGAATGCGGTCGACCGCGGCAAACAGCCTGCGCACCACTTCATACGGGCGCGTCTCGCCCTGCAGTACCTGGTCGGAGAACAGCTTCAGCGCCGGGGTGAAGCGCACATGGGGCAGCTGTTCGGCCAGATAGGGCTTCAGGGCCGGATCGGCCGGGGTCGGTTGCACCACGGCCGGGTCGATCGCGGTATGCCGGGCGAAGATCGTGACCGCGTAGCGGATCTCGAAGCGGGTCGGCTGCCCGGCCACCGCGTTGGCTTCGAGGTAGGCGGTGCGTTGCTGGGTATCGGCCGGAGCCACGCGCGCCTTGCCCGGGGTGCTGCCCAGCCACTGCACCTGCTCCTGCTGGCCGGGGATCTCGCGCGGGTACGGAATCCAGGCACGCACGGTCTCGCCGGCCGGCACTGCATCGGCCTTCACCGTCAGCGATTGGGTGAATTCGATGCGCTGCGGCAGCACCGACGCCTGGCCACGCTGCTCGGACGCGGCCACCACGCGCGCGTGGTGTGCGTTGAGCACTTCGTTCGGGCCCGGAGTGGGCATCGGCGCATCCGCGCGGCGGCGCGCGCGTGCTTCGGCGCTGAGCAGGAACAGATTCGACGGCGCGCGCTTGAAGTACCAACGCTCGCCGTCGATATCGAGATGCTCGATCAGGCCAAGCTGGTCCCAGCGCGAGAATTCCTCGTCGGTCAGGTCGGGAATCCAGCGGCGTACGGCGGCCTTGGCGGCAGCGTGGTCGAGGCTGAAATCCAAGCGGATGCGGCGCATGCGCTCGCGCTGGAAGGCCCCGTCGGCGGTATCGCCTGCCGTTGCCAGCAGCGCTTGGGCATCGCTGAAGCGACCGCTGTCGATCAGGTCGATCACCTGCGCCTGGCGCGCCCACTGCTGGCGGCTATTCCCATCCGTGGCCTGCGCGGCAGACGCCCACAGCAGCAGCGCGGCACACAGGCCGGCAGCAGCAGGCAGACGTGGTTTGCGAACGGCAGGATCCACAGCGACACTTCCCCAGCGCGGGTGGTAACGGCTGTGTAACACGGGCCGGGATGCCGGTCAATAATTTATTCTTGCTTTCGCCGCCGAAAGGAATAAATATTCCAACAGGCATTCGAGGAGGGTGTGCAGCGCATGATCCTGGCTTCCCGCGAACGGCACCGGCGTTGGCCGCGCCGCGTGTCCCTGGCGCTGTGCCTGCTGGCCGCCCCGGCCTTTGCACCGGCGGCACCACCACCCGACCCAGGTGCGCCGCTGCCGTATGTGATCGGCCTGCACGAGGCCTACCTGACCCCGCAATACTGGGCCGCGCGTCTGGACAACGCCGATGCGCCGATCCTGGACCGCGCGCAGATCGAGGCGCAGAACGCGCGGATGCGGGCGCAGGACAGCCACCTCCAGGACATCGCGGCGTTGCCGGCGCAGCTTGATGCGGCGACAGTGCGTGCCAGCATCACCGCGCTGTCGCGCTGGCCCGCACGCGCCCTCTACAACGACAAGGGCCAGCCGATCGCGCCGGCGCTGCGCAGCGCGATCGAAGCCAACCTCGGCCTGGATGCGATCCCGGCCGAGGTGGCACCGGCCTACGGGCTGGTGGTGAAACGCGCGGCACTGCGCACCTTCCCCACCCGCGAGCGCGTCTTCAGCAGCGTCGGTGACACCGATATCGACCGTTTCCAGGAATCGGCACTGTTCCCCGGCGACAAGGTCGCCGTGGTCCATCGCAGCGCCGACGGCCGCTGGCTGTTCGTCCACAGCGAGCGCTACAGCGCGTGGATCGAGGCCGAGGCCATCGCCAGCGGCGACAAGGCCACCGTGCTCGGTTACGGCACGAAGGGCCCGTACCGGATCGTCACCGGTGCCACCGCGCAGACCGCCTACACCCCGGAAGAGCCGCGTGTCTCGCGCCTGCAGCTGGACATGGGCGTGCGCCTGCCGGTGTTGGCCGACTGGCCGGCTGCCGATCCGGTGAACGGCCAGCAGGCGCACGCATCGTGGGTGGTGCAGTTGCCCGTGCGGGAAGCCGACGGCCGCCTGAAGCTGGTGCCGGCACTGCTGCCACGCTCGCAGGACACTGCCGCAGACTACCTGCCGCTGACCCCGCGCCTGCTGCTGCAGCAGGCGTTCAAGTTCCTTGGCGAACGCTACGGCTGGGGCCACGACTACGACACCCGCGACTGCAGCGGCTTTGTGTCCGAGATCTACCGCAGCTTCGGCGTACTGCTGCCACGCAATACCAGCGCGCAGGCGGTCAGCCCCGCGCTGGATCGGCTGCCGTTCACCGGCAAGGACGGCAAGGCGGTGCGCGAGCGCGCCGTCACCGACCTCCGTGTTGGCGACCTGGTCTACATTCCCGGCCACGTGATGATGGCCATCGGCCACGTCGACGGCCGCACCTGGGTGATCCACGATACGGCGGGCGGCAGCTGGTTCGGTGCCGACGGCAGACGTGTGCAGGCCCATCTCAATGGTGTTTCGGTCACGCCGCTGGAGCCGATGGTGGCCAGCGATACCGTCCGCTACATCGACCGCATCACCAACATCCAGCGCCTGCGGGCCAAGACCCCCTGAATGAAGATCACTGCCATCGAACTGGGCATGCTGCGCGTGCCGTTGAAGACACCGTTCAAGACGGCCCTGCGCACGGTGGAAACCGTCGAGGACGTGGTCGTCCTGATCCGTACCGATACCGGCAACACCGGTTACGGCGAAGCCCCGGCCACCGCCGTGATCACCGGCGATACGCACGGCTCGATCATCGAAGCGATCCGCCACTTCATCGCCCCGCGCCTGATCGGCCAGGACGTGGTCAACCTCAACCACCTGTGCACGCTGGTGCAGACCGCGATGGAACGCAACACCAGCGCCAAGGCGGCGGTGGAGATCGCACTGTACGACCTGTGGGCGCAGCTGCACGGTGCCCCGCTGTACCAGATGCTTGGTGGCGGCGACCCGGTGATCACCACCGACATCACCATCAGCGTGGACTACATCGACAAGATGGTGGCCGATTCGCTGTCGGCGATCGAGCGCGGCTTCGAGTCGCTGAAGATCAAGGTCGGCAAGGACATCGGACTGGACATCGAACGGGTCAAGGCCATCCACGCCGCCGTGGAAGGCCGTGCCCTGCTGCGCCTGGATGCCAACCAGGGCTGGACTGCCAAGCAGGCGGTGCATGCGATGCGTACCCTGGAAGACGCCGGCGTGGTGCTTGAACTGCTGGAGCAGCCGGTGAAAGCCGCCGACATCAGCGGGCTGAAGTACGTCACCGACCGCGTCAACACGCCGGTGATGGCCGACGAAAGCGTGTTCAGCCCGAGCCAGGTGATGGACCTGATCCAGCAGCGCGCGGCCGACATCATCAACATCAAGCTGATGAAGACCGGCGGCCTGTCCAACGCGATCCGCATCGCCGACATTGCCGGCATCTACGGCGTGCCGTGCATGATCGGCTGCATGATCGAATCGAGCATCAGCGTGGCTGCCGCCGTGCACCTGGCCGTGGCCAAGAGCGATGTGATCACCAAGGTTGATCTGGACGGCCCCTCGCTGGGCCAGTTCGACCCGGTCAGCGGCGGCGTGCATTTCAACGAATCGGAGATCAGCATCAGCGACGTGCCGGGGCTGGGCATTACTGAAGTGCGTGGGCTGGAGATGCTGGGTTGATTTCTGCCTTGCGGCTGACGTTGCGTGCCACTGACGTTGGGTCGCGCGTTACTTTTCTTTTCGCGAAAAGAAAAGTGACCAAAAGAAACGCTCCGCCGGCCGCGAGCCGGTGCTACGCACCGGTTCCCTGCGCTCCTCGGCCAGTGGAGGGACGGCGCGGGAACTCGCTACGCTCAGACACCCGCGCCTCTTCGCCCTCGCCGGACCTGCGGTGCTCGGCTCGCTTGAAGGCGGACTCAACGTCAAAGGCAACAACGGCATCCCGTGGATCCACGCCATGCGTGGATGCTTTTGCTCTTGCTTCTGCTCTACCCCGTATCCCCTTCGCGGCTGGCACGCGCGCGATCTGTCCGGGGTCGGGCGGGTGGGGCTTGCAGGGGTGTCCGCGCCATGGGCCCGAGGCATGCCTCGGGCGGGTTGGGCAGGACGCCCAACCCCGGTCTTGCCGTTTGCGCAGGACAGCGCAAACGAGCAAGCGCGGCCAAGCCTCCGTGGACGGATTCACGGCGTCCCCTGCAAACCCCACCCGCCCGACCCACTCCATGACCTGCTCTACGCTGCCAACCGCAACGCGTTCCCCTATGCTCCAACGGACGCCCCTCGGACACCCCGCATGCCGCCCCTGCTGAAGATCCGCACCGAGCGCGGGCAGATGTCGGCCATCGAGCGCCGCATCGCCGACTTCATCCTCGACAACGCCCACCTGCTGCGCGACTACTCGTCCCAGCAACTGGCCAGCGCGTTGGGCATCAGCCAGTCCAGCGTGGTGAAGTTCAGCCAGAAGCTCGGCTTCAAGGGCTACCCGGACCTGAAGTACTCCATCGGCCAGGACGTCGCCCGCGCCGGTGCCGATCCGCAGCAGGCGCCCGACGAACCCGACAGCGGCGATGACTACCTGCGCCTGGGCGAGGCCCTGCGCCGCAGCAAGGCGCAGGCCGAAGAGGAAACACGCCAGGCCAATCCACGCGCGGAGATCGAGCGCATCGTGCAGCTGCTCGACGGTGCGCCCAAGCTGTTCGTGTACGGCCTGGGAGACGACGGCCTGTTCGCCCGCGAGTTTGCCATGCGGCTGTCGCTGCTCGGGCTGCTCGTGGTACCCCACACCGACCCGATCCTGATGCTGGCCAACCTCTCGGCCGCACGGCCCGGTGACGCGCTGCTGGTGTTCTCCGAGTTCGGCAACCTGCCCCAGCTCTCGCAGCTGTCGCGGCAGTTCCAGGACATGGGGGGCAAGGTGATTTCCATCACCCGCCACACCGCCAACCCGCTGCGCGCGCATGCGGATGCGGCCCTGGCGGTCTGCGCCCACGACCGCACGCCACAGGTCGCGCAGCTGCTGTACCGTAGCGCCATGCACGCCCTGCTCGATTTCCTGTTCGTGCTGCTCTGCCATGCCAATCCGGATCGCCAGCAGCAGCTTGCGGTGAACCTGGAGCGGATCGACCACCTGCTGGATTCCTGACCGGAGCGCATGTTGATGAGATCGCTGGTCCGCCTTGTCATCACTACACTGCTGCTTGCCGCAGTGGTGTCCGTTCACGCTGCGCCGCTGGATGGCGCGCGCCAGCTGATCGTGGTCACCAGCGATGGCTGGGACAGCACCCAGGGGCAACTACAGGCCTATGTGCGCGACGGCAAGGGCTGGCACCCGCATGGCCAGGCGTTCCCGGTGGCGCTTGGCCGCACCGGCAGCGCATGGGGCCTGGGCCTGCATCCGGCACAGGCCGATGGCCCGCAGAAGCAGGAAGGCGATGGCCGCAGCCCGGCCGGCATATTCGCGCTCGGCAGCGCGTTCGGCTATGCGGTCACCCGCCCCGGCACCGCCCTGCCCTACCAGCCGATGCTGGACAGCAGCTACTGCATGGACGTACCCGCCTCGCCGTTCTACAACCGCATCGTGGATGAGAAGAAGGTCGGCAGCGCAGCGGTCAAGGGCTCCACCGAGCCGATGCGGCTGGACCTGCACAACAAGGGCGACGTGCGCTACCGGGAAGGCTTCGTGATTGCCCACAACCCGGACAACCAGCCCGGCAAGGGCAGCTGCATCTTCGCCCATCTGTGGCGCCAGCCCGGCGAGGCCACCGCCGGCTGCACGGCGATGCCGCAGGAACGCATGCAGGCACTGCTGGACTGGCTGCGGCCGCAGGACGCGCCGCGTTTCGTGCTGCTGCCGCGCGCGGAGTACAAGCGACTGCAGGCGCAGTGGCAGCTGCCTGCACTGAAGGGAGACGGCCGTTGAGCGCGCAGGACGATCCGCAGCTGCAGCGCGCGGTCAGCCGCTGGCAGATCGTCGGCCTGTCGATCAACGATGTGATCGGCAGCGGCATCTACCTGCTGCCGGCCGCCACCGTCGCTCTGCTCGGCCCCTTCAGCCTGTGGGGCGTGGTCGCCGCCGGCATCGTCGTGGCCTTGCTGGTGCTGTGCTATGCGCAGGCCGCCAGCTACTTCGATGAACCCGGCGGCAGCTACCTGTATGCACGCGAGGCCTTTGGCCGCTTCGCCGGTTTCGAGATCGGCTGGATGATCTGGCTGACCCGCATCAGTTCGGCGGCCGCACTCAGCAATGCGCTGGCCGATGCGGTCGCGCGCTTCTGGCCATGGGCCGGTGCCGGCCTGGGCCGCATCGCGGTGATCGTGGTGTCGCTGGGCTTCCTCACCGGCATCAACATCATCGGCGTGCGTTCGGCCGCGCGCACCGGCGTGGTGCTGGTGATCGGCAAGATGCTGCCGCTGCTGCTGTTCGTGGCCATCGGTGCGTTCTACATCGACCCGAAGCTGGCCTTCTCCGGCCAGCGCCCGGACCCGCACGACCTGCAACGCATGGGCGAGGCCGCGTTGTTGCTGCTATACGCCTACGCCGGTTTCGAGAACATTCCCGCCGCCGCCGGCGAGTACCGCAATCCGCGCCGCGACATTCCGTTCGCGCTGATCACCATGATCATCACCGTCACCGTCATCTACGGCGCGGTGCAGGTGGTGGCACAGGGCACGCTGGCCGGCCTGGCCAGCTCGGCCACGCCGCTGGCCGATGCCGCCGCTGGATTCGGTGGCGAAGCACTGGCGCTGATCCTGACCGTCGGTGCCACCATCTCCATCCTCGGCACCAACAGCAACACGATGATGATGGGCCCGCGTTTCCTGTTCGCGCTGGCACGCGATGGCTATGGGCCGAAGATCCTGGCCCAGGTGCATCCGCGCTTCCATACCCCGGCCGCGTCGATCCTGTGCCAGGGCCTGATCGCGCTCGGCCTGGCCCTGTCCGGGTCGTTCGTGCAGCTGGCCCTGCTGTCGATGACCACGCGCCTGTTCGCCTACATCGGCACCGCCGCGGCGGTACTGGTCCTGGCCAAGCGCTACGCCGACCGCCCGGGCGCGTTGAAGCTGCCCGGTGGACCACTGATTCCGGTGCTGGCACTGCTGCTGTGCCTGGCCCTGTTTGCCAGCGCCAGCTGGCAGAACATTGCCGCCGCACTGGTCGCGTTTGCCATCGGCGCAGTGATCTACACGCTGCCGCGCAAGGATGCCGGCGCAGGCTGACCGGACGCATCAGGCCGTGCCGGTCGGATTGATCTGGCAATCACGTCGCTGGACCGGGCCATTAACCATCGGGCCGGCATGATCGGGTTTCGTCCACCACGGAGCCCTCCATGACCGAGTACCAGATTCCCGGCCGCGTGCCGGACGACAGCACCCCGCGTGATGCGATCAGCAACTACTGGCGCGAGCGCTACACCGCCGAACCGTACTATGACGACCAGCTGTTCTTCGAGGACTACGAGCCGGCCTACCGCATCGGCCACGCCGCGCGTGCACAGGACATCATCCGCGCCTATGAACAGGTCGAGGCCGAGCTCGAATCACGCTGGGCCAACGAACGCGGCCGCAGCCGCCTGGAATGGGCGCAGGCACGCAATGCGGTGCGTCGTGGCTGGGAGGATGCACAGCTGGCGGATCCGCAATTGAAGCGATAGCGCCCTGCTGCTGTAGAGCCGAGCATGGGCTCGGCTCTACACATTCACTCCTGTTCCGGCAGCGGCGGCACGATCGCGCTGCGCTTGCTCTCGCCACCACCGGCGGCGATCAGGTCGCGCGTGTTCTTCTGCACCGCCACCGCACCGAACAGCGACAGCGCATATGCCATGCCGTAGAAGCCTTTTTCACTGGGTGCCAGCGTGGCATTCCACAGGCCAACCAGCAGCAGCATCAGCGCCGACAGCAGCGCGAACCAGCACAGCGCGTAGTACAGGCCGCTCACCGGAATGCCTTCCACGCGATCGCGCACGCTCTTCTGCAGCGAGACCGCCGCGAACAGGCCGAACAGCAGCAGGGTCAGGTAGTAGCCCTTCTCGTTGAGCGCCATCGTGGCGTTGAACAGGCCGATCAGGTACGCCGCCGCCCCCAGCAGCAGCGCCACCCACGAGGCGGCGATGAAGGCGGTGGACGGCTTGTGGGGTAGTGCAGTGTTCATTGCAGGTCCTTGGCAGGCAGGCGGGCACGCTTTGCCCGGGCGTGCCCACCCTAGACGATCCCGCTGCGCTCGCACAGGGGTCGCAGGACCTTCGGGCCACGACGCTCACGGCACCGGTGGTATACAAGGGAACGCCCGGCCATCCGCATCCCCGCCCTGGAGATACCCATGACCCGCACGCCCCTGCTGCTCGCCCTCGGCCTGGTGCCGATCCTTGCCACCTCCGCCTGCAACGCCGCCGACCCGGCCGCCAACGGCGCCCAGACCGCGGCGCCCGCAGCTTCCACCGCTGCCGACCAGCGCCCGTTCACCGCCACCGAAGTCAGCCGCTTCGACCAGCCGTGGGCGATGACCTTCCTGCCTGATGGCAGCCTGCTGGTCACCGAGAAGCGCGGCAAACTGCAGCACCTGGACCTGGCCAGCGGCCAGAAGCACGAGATCACCGGTGTTCCGAAGGTCGCCTATGGTGGCCAGGGCGGTTTCGGCGACGTGATCCTGCACCCGGATTTCGCCCGCAACCACGTTATCTACCTCAGCTATGCCGAGGAAGGCACGCTGGATACGCGCGGTGCGGCGGTGGCCCGCGCCACCCTGACGCTGGATGCCAACGGCGGTGGCCAGCTGAAGGACCTGAAGGTGATCTGGCGGCAGAGCCCCAAGGTCAGCGGCGAAGGCCACTACGGCCATCGTCTTGCCTTCGGCCCGGACGGCAAGCTGTGGATCAGTTCCAGCGAGCGGCAGAAGTTCGATCCGGCCCAGGACATGGGCGGCAACCTGGGCAAGATCATCCGACTGAACGACGATGGCAGCCTGCCCGCCGACAACCCGTTCGCTTCGCAGGGCGGGGTGGCCGCACAGGTGTGGTCGCTGGGCCACCGCAACATCCTCGGCATGTCCTTCGATGCCAGCGGCAAGCTGTGGGCACACGAGATGGGCCCGGCCGGCGGTGACGAACTGAACCTGATCGTGCGTGGCGCCAACTACGGCTACCCGATCGTCTCCAATGGTGATCATTACGATGGCCGGCCGATCCCCGACCACGACACGCGCCCGGAATTCGCCGCGCCGAAGGTGACCTGGACGCCGGTGATCTCGCCGGCCGGCTTCGTGATCTACAGCGGAAGCCTGTTCCCGCAGTGGAAGGGCAGCGGCTTCATCGGCGGCCTGTCGTCCACCTCGCTGGTGCGCGTGGCCTTCGATGGCGACAGCGCGCGCGAAGCCGAGCGCTTCAACATGGGCGAGCGCATCCGCGAAGTGGAACAGGGCCCGGACGGCGCGCTGTGGCTGCTGGAAGACGGCAGCAAGGCACGCCTGCTGAAGCTCACGCCGAAGACTTGAGGTAGTGCGGGCCGCC